>DJOC01000082.1:0-2892 GCA_002439555.1 Caryophanales bacterium UBA6448
ATAATGATGAAATGAAAATTGCTAAAAGTATTTATAAACAGTTTCCCTAAATGATTTAAGCACCATTATAAAAAGATATAAAGATGCTGACTCATTTTTAGAAAGTAGTCATATCGAAGAAAAATTACTTGTTAATTTAGAAAACTTACTTATTGATAATAATCTTTTAAAGGATTATGTTCCATATAACGATTTAATTATTGAGGTAAAATAAAAGGAAAAGTTAAAATATTAATTTTTCTTTTAATTCTTTATGAAAATATAACATAACATATCATCTATGATAATTTTAGACTAATTATTCACAAAAGTCAAACAGTTGTGTATAATTAGTCTATTTTAATCTTATCTGCTTAAATCAAAGCCTTGATTATCATAATATTCTTTTATTTCAATTGTAGTAGTTTCTTGCATAGGTTCATTACCAATTTGAAGTAATTCCTTAAAAAAGTGTTTTATTGGCATTAATAAAGGTTTAGAATTTGTTAAATGCCAAAAGTATTTATAAACAGTTTCCCTAAATGATTTAAGCACCATTGTAAAAAGATATAAAGATGCTGACTCATTTTTAGAAAGTAGCCATATCGAAGAAAAATTACTTGTTAATTTAGAAAACTTACTTATTGATAATAATCTTTTAAAGGATTATGTTCCATATAACGATTTAATTATAAAGGTAAAATAAAAAATATAAAATCGTAAAAAATTTTATATTTTTTTCAAGGTATCATTAAGAATTGAATAAAGATAAGTTTCAGTTTCTTTTTTAGTTTTATTTTCAATAAATGATTTATAAATACTTAATTGTTTCACATAATTTTCATCATCAATATTTGAAAGCTTATAATCAATTATTACCATTTTGTCTTCATACTCTAAAAGTAAATCGATAATTCCCTCGTATTCCTTATCTTCATACTCATAAATAAATTCATATTCTTTATAAACATTTTTAAAGTTATTATCTATTTTTTCAAGTAATGCTAAAACATATTTATTATTTGCACTCTTAAAATCCTCGGTTTCAAATATTTCGTGAATATGGGTGCCATACTCCATTGCATTTACTTCCTCTTTAGTAAGAAGTTTTAATACTTTTTTAGAAACATTACTATGAGTAATTAAATTTGAATCCACTTTTATTTCTTCAACATTTAATAAATCATTATTTTTTTCAAATAAGTCTTTTTCTTTTGTATAATTATAATTTTTAGTTAAGGCTACATCTTTAATATATTTTATATTCTCCTTTAAAACAAACTTTACTAAAGATATAAAAGTTAAAAATGAATTTAAATCCTCTTTGAAAGAAATATCTTCCATATTATTTGGGATAACCATAATCATTTTTTCTTTTGCTCTAGTAAGGGCTACATAAAATAATCTTATTCTTTCAGAAATATCCTCTTTTAAATATTTATCTTTATATATACTTTTTAATATTGTAGGCCCTACTCCATCATCATAAAATGGTAAAATTAATCCTAAATCATAATCAAAATTAAACATTTTATTTAAATCTTGTTTATTAAATGCTTTATCAAAGCCAGCAAAATAACATATTGGAAATTCAAGTCCTTTAGATTTATGAATATTCATAAGTTTGATGTTATTTTTTACATTAGTATTAACTGAAAAAGAAATATCGGCATCATTTACAATTAAATCATTTAAATACTCATTAAATTCTATTATACTTTTTCCTAAACAAGATAAATTATCTGCAAGTGATAAAAGATAATCACACCTTTTAATAACTTTATCAATATCACCAATTAAAATAGCTTTTTCATAAAAATCAAATTCATCAAGGATAGTTTCGATTAACTTTTTACTAGACATTGTATCTAACTTCTTGGCTATACTTTCACACTTTTTAAATAAATCACTATCATAATAATTATTATTTACAAAATAATTTATAAATACTTCATCTTTTTCATTATATAGAAAACTTCTTGAAATTGAATAAAAGTCATATTTAAATTTTTGTTTATAATCTTTATTATAAATACACACTATTAAATCTATTAAATTTTTTAACACTAAAATATCTTTTTCATTAGTTATTTTTTCATCATAATATATCAAAAGTGGTAAATCTAAATATTCAAATATTTTTTTATATATTTCAAAACTATTTTTTCTATCTATTAATATACAAAAATCATCATATTTACAAGGTCTTAATGTTTTTGTTTCTTTATCTAAAACTTTATAACCACTTTTAAGTTTTTCTTTTATATCACCTGCGATTATGAAGGCTTCATATTCAGCTTCACTATATTTTTTATCATCTTTATTATAAACTAAAACATCTAAATCATCAGTATTAACACTATTTTCAGAGTATACAGTGTTACCAAAAACCATTTGATGGCTTTCTTTATAATTTGCTCCTCCAAAATCATCATCCATAAGTAAATTAAAAATTTTATTTATATTTTCTAACACTTTATCTCGTGAACGAAAGTTTTTAAGTAAATCAATTTTAATTCCCCCATCCTCTTTAGAATATTTATCATATTTATTTTTAAATATCAAAGGATTGGCATTACGAAAACGATAGATAGATTGCTTAATATCTCCGACCATATATACATTATTATGAGAAATTAAACTTACTAAAGTTTCTTGTAAATCTGAGGTGTCTTGATATTCATCAACCATTATTTCTTCGAATGAGGAAGAAAGTTCTTTTTTAGCATTTGGAATTTTTGCAATTTTAATTGCCATTTTTGCAATATCATTAAATTCAAAAGATGCATATTTTTCTTTATAGCTTAAAACTTTTTCATCAAGATTATTAATTATCTTAATAATTGCTTTAGCATAAGTTATAGTTTCAAGTAAACAGTTTTTCAAATGATTTTCATCTTTATAAATTAAAAT
>DJOC01000082.1:2981-5575 GCA_002439555.1 Caryophanales bacterium UBA6448
TCTTCCTCACTATTTTTAGGAAGTACTGGAAAAGAAACATTACTATAACTTTTGTATTCCTCGTAAGTTTTTGCACTTAAAATCGGATTTACTACATTAATGACCTTTTCATAATATTTTTCATCACAGTTATATGATAAATTATCTAAATATATTTTAATTTTATTAACTTTTTTATTTATTAGTTCATAAAAATTTTTAACTATACTTTCAATGTTTTTTTCATTATAAAAACTATCAACATAGTTACTTAAATAGTTTTCTTTCTCAGGTAATCTTTCTAATAATTCATTTAATGAAAGAATCTCCCTTCTTAAAGGGGTATCATCTTTAACTGTTAAGTCATTTACCATTTTTAAAAAGTCAGTATCTTTTTGTTCATATAAATTTTCAAATACTTCATCTAAAAAATTACTTTTTATGTTTTTAGCAATTTCATTATCTAAAATACTAATATCTTTAGGAATATTAAGTAAGTAATGATATTTTTTTACAATTGATAAAGCAAATGAATCAAATGTGGTAATGTAACTTCCATCGATAAGGTCAAGTTGACTCTGTAAACTTTCATCTTTAGTAATTGCCGCTCTAATACGGTCTTTCATTTCCATTGCCGCAGCATTGGTAAATGTTAAAATCAAAAGTTTATTAATGTTTGTACCCTTTTTTAACTTTGTAATAACTCTTTCTGTAAGAACCGCTGTTTTACCAGAACCTGCCCCTGCAGAAACTATAATATTTTTGCCACACTCATTAATTGCTTTTTCTTGGTCAGCAGTCCACGCCATCGTTATCCTCCGTTTCTATTATCACTTCATCTTTTATAGACTTATAACATATATCTTTGAACTTACAATATGTGCAAGATATATTTTTACCATTATAATTTTTAGGATTAATATCAAAATTAGAGTTCTCAATATTATTAATCACTTTATCTATTTGTTCATCAACTTTATGGTAAATTTCAACCATTTTTTCATTAGACAAAACTTTACTATAACTATAAAAGTTGCCATCTTTTTTTAGTTTTAAACCCTTTATAACTTTCGATGATTCATAATCTTTATCAAGTTTATTTATAATACTTCCATCTATATTTGAGTAACCCGTAAGTTTTAATGAATCTTTTTTTCTTTCAAACAGTGATTTATTTTCATCATATTTATTATCAAGAGAATATACTTTTTGAATATAAAATCCACATATTAAAGCATCTTTATAATTATTTTTTATTAAATATAAATATATAGGAAGTTGTAAATTTAATCCATAATCAATTAAATCCATTTTAACATCTATATCATAAGTTTTATAATCCACAATCGCATAATAGGTTTTATCACGAATAGTTTTAAACATTAATTTATCTATAAATCCTTTATATAAAATGTCAAGTTTACTTTTTTTATTTACATCAAATTCTTGTTCAAGCATATATTCATTTAATAAAGAATAAGTATTTTGCTCTTTTATAGTTTCAATTGCAAAATGCATATCTTTTTCCATTTTAAATATATAAAATTTCTCTTTTTCCGTAAAGGCTCTATTTGAAAAGTCCATATATTTAATGATTTCATTATGAACCTCTATTTCTTTATCAATTGACAACTCTAAAATATGATGAAAAAGTGATCCTAAAAAAGCTGCAAAAGTATCTTCATAAACATCAAGTCTAAGTACATTATTAATAAGGTATTTAAAGCTGCATTCATTATAACCTTCCATACTTGAATACGATAATGATAACTTATTTTTAAATATTTTATTCATTAACTCGAAAGGTACTTTTTTATATGTATTGTCATACATTTTATAATCTATTTTATAATTATTATATAAGGTTTTTAGTTCTTCGTTTACTTCACTATATTTATAAAATCTATCAAGTAAAGAGCATAGTTTTATTTTGTTGTATTTATTTGAATAATTTAAAGGTACCCTATCAGTAATAGTTTCCATATTCATTTCACTAATTAATGTTGAGGGTAAAAAAGAACCACTTTCACTTTGAAGTTTATAACTTATAAATAGATTTTTAAGTTTGCGAATACTATAAATTAAATTTTCTTTATCTTTTTTAGCAATTTCATAAGACTTTTCTAGTCCTAAAATGCTTTTTTCCTCATCTAAAAGATAATCTTCATCCTTATAAATAACTGGATATGTTTTTTGATTAAATCCAAGTAAAAATACATAATCATCCTCATTAACGCTATCAAAAGTAGTAAGTTCTACTGCATTATCATATTTTGTTTCAGGTAAATATGTATTTTGAAGTAGATAAATAATGTCCTCCTTTACAGATAATTTGTCCTCTATAAATGTAAACTTATTTATTACATTTAATATCTTATTTACTACATCTATAGAGTATTTTTCCTTAATAGTCTCAATAACGGCAGTTAAATCAGATGTAAAGTTACTAATTAAGTATTTACTAGCAAGTGTAAAGTATAAACAAATATTGTCATTTAGATTTACGGGTATATTATACATTTTAAACATTCTTTTTACTACATTTATATACTCATTATCGCTAATAATTAACTTGATTTTTTTTATATCTACACCATACTTTACAAGTTTACATA
>DJOC01000004.1 GCA_002439555.1 Caryophanales bacterium UBA6448
TTTTACCATATATACCTAATAAAAAGAATGATAATACAGGAATAGTAGCACCTGCAACTGGAATACCTAATATACTATTATACTGATCTTTCATTCTCTTTTTACTTTTAAAATATCTTATCCAATATATCTCATATAATATCATTAAAAGAAATGCTATAAGTAATATTATAGACCAACTTGAAATATTGTTTATATTAAAATCTGTAAACATTAGAACTAAACAAGTATTACCAACTTCTCCGATTTTTTCTAATGTCAATAAAATTTTGTTTTCATTTTTTTTATATTTTGCATAATCCTTTGGCTTATTTTTACTCCATATCATGTTTGGAATAAAAAGCATAAGTAAAAATATTAAACCTATATATGAAAAACCTAAGTTCATTTTATCTTCTCCCTTACAAAATTTTAATTTATCTTTCTTGTCTTTCAACAAATATAGGCTTAGTTCCATCATCAATCTCAAATTTATTGCTATTTACTCTTATATAAACACTTCCAATTTTAGATTTTAGATATGGAACAATATTCCTATCATAATTACAAATTGTATTGATAGCAAATATATGATGATTATTAGAATTATTCATATATTCATTATCTTCATTTCCCACCATAAATCTCCAACCACTAACTGGTTTATTATTAGATGGTTGTTCTGTATACATATAACCAACTTTAAATCCTTCTTTAGTTATTTTATCAGATAAAATGCTCCCTTCTCCATTTGGCTCATTCCATTCAATTAACTTTTCTACTTTTATTTTTATAAACTCATCTTTTTTCTTATTAAATGTTTCCATATTTATAACTCCAATCTTCTTAACAAATTACTATTTTTCTAACTAATTACTAAATTGTTATTTGTATTACGATATAAGTTCTATATTTACTGCATTGACTTGTGCAGGATTTGAATCTTTAATTAAACCACTAAATGTAACTCTTACTTTATTGTTTACTACATAATAATCATTCGTACTATTTGCTGGTCTTGATATTTTCATTGTTACTTTATCCTTCACTTTAAATGATTTACTATCTTTTAATACTTCAACAGTTATATAGTTTTTTTCTGCAACAATGATTTCTCCCTCGAAAACATCTTTAGACTCGACAAATTTAATTATTTTTTGATCATTTATGGCATCTAATATTTTTGCTTCATCATCAATAAATATTTTCTTAATAAACTTTTCTTGTTCTTCTTTACTATTATTTATTAAGCCAACTACTACTTTGTTAGTTATATCATCAACATAATTGAATGCAAAATTAGATATATCATTATTATCTTCTAAATAATTAATAATATAATTGTTGATTTCTTTTGCACTAAGTTTTTGTTCTAGTTCGTATTTCATAAACCAACTGCCAATTTTAACACCAATATTATTTTCGTAAGGTTCATTTGGCGATACCCCTACATACCTTATAACCTTATAACCTAATCCCCAATATGTTACTTTATTACCATCTTTACTTACTACTTTAAGGCAAAACTTAGGTTCATGTCCTGTTGAAACTCTACCACCATCTATATAATTTGTAATAAATCCTAAAATAGTAAGTATAAGAAAAATTATTAATGAAGCAATTAATATCTTCTTCTTCATAGTATCCTCCTTTAATTATTTTTTATCTTTATTATTTTTAGACATATAAGCCACAAATAAAATTATACCAACAAAATTACAACCAATTGATAATCCTATTAATAAGCCACTACTAAATTGTCCAAAACTACTTGTTTCATTTCCAGCAAACACTGTGAATGCTAAATATAATAAGTTTCCTAAAACTATTAGAAATGTTCCAATCTTTAGTTGTTTCACTTAAATCACCTCCTATTTAATTATTTATATAAACTTTATTACATTAAAATAATGAAAATAAAGATATAACTAAAGAAAATAAATTTGCTATCATATGAATTATAAAACTCGACATTATTGAACCATTTGTTTTCTTTTCATTTATATATTCCATGGCAAATGCGACTCCTCCAGTAAATAATATAACTAATATTGCTTTTAAAAGTCCTAATTCACTAAATCTTTTTAATAAAAAACCTCTAAATAATATTTCCTCTAATAATGCAGTATTCAACCTAGCATATGCTATATCAGGTAAAAACCCTCTACTTAACTTCTAATTTGATATAACTTTTTATTTTTATTTTTTACTTAAGTAATTTTTAATTAATTCTGCGGTCTTTTCCACTCCTAAAATATCTACATTAATAGCTAAGTCATAATTATTATAATTATACCAATCTCTATTAGTGTAATATTTATAATGTTTAGCTCTTTGCCTATTAATTTTATTTATTTCTTTTAAAGCATCCTTCTTCGTTAAATTATAATATTTAACTGCCCTTTCTATCTTGTGTTTTTCATCACTATATAAAAATATTTTAGTAACATCTTTATTATTTTTCAAAATATAATCAGCACATCTACCTACAATAACGCAAGATTTTTCATGTGCAAGTTTTTTAATTACTTTTTCTTCTGCAATAAATATTCTATCATCATTATTATTCTCGAATTTAGCACTTACTAATTTTTGTTCACTCTCTTCAATATATTTTTTGGCAAATCCTGATGACAAACTTGCTAGAGTTATAAGTTCTTTATCATAGAAATCTATGCCAAGCTTTTCAGCAAGTAGTCTTCCTACATATCTTCCTCCACTACCATATTCACGTGATATAGTAACAACCATCTTCTTACCATTATAATTATTCCTAATAGAATCAATTTCTAAATCTTCTTTATCCTCAATAACTGATAATTTTTTGTACTCTGATAAAAATATTAAACTAGCAATTACAAATGTTATACTATCAGCAATAGGTCCTGCTTGTAAAACACCATATATTCCCTTGTTAAATGAAATACAAAGAATACAAGCTAATGGAATAAATAATATTATTTGTCTAATAAATGAAACCATAGTAGCTTTTTTTACATTACCTAGTGATTGAACAACTATTGAAGTAGTCATTTCTAAAAAGTTTAAGCCCATAAGTAAAAGGAATGAATGGCATATAACTACAGCAAACTCTATGAACAATTTATAATTAGAATCACTACTTGATATAAAGATACCAACTATTTCTTTAGGAAACAAGAAGAAAATTACATTAAATACTAAACCAATTATGAAGTTAATTAGCAATATTTTTTTTAAAGTTTCTTTTACTCTCTCATAATTCATAGCTCCATAGTTAAATCCTATAATTGGTTGAGCACCTATAGAAATGCCAAGGATAGTTGATATGTATAGACTATTAATTTTTGAGATGACACCATAAACAGATAATGGAATATCGGCGCCATACTTTGTATTAGCCCCATATTTAGTCATCATATTATTCATAAAGATAAATAGAGCTAAAACCGTTGATTGAGTGATAAAAGAGGATAATCCTAAACCTAGACTCCTAATAATTCCTTTATCTATTTTGAATGAATCCTTATTTAATTTTACTGATTTGACTTTGCGTAAATAAATTACTGCCATTATAAATGAAATTATTTGACCTATAATTGTTGCAATTGCTCCTCCTTTGACTCCCA
>DJOC01000083.1 GCA_002439555.1 Caryophanales bacterium UBA6448
ATTGATTTATTTTTAAAAATACAAAAGGAAGTGTTCTAATGAATTTACAAGAAATGATACAAAAATACATAGAAAATGGTTATTCAGATGAATTTGCTTCCTCAAAAGTGTCCCAAGATTTAATACTAACGGCTATCGCAAATAGTAAATATTCTCAAAATATCACTATTAAAGGTGGAGTTGTTATGCATAATATTTCAAATGATAAGCGTAGAGCGACTCGTGATTTAGATTTAGATTTTATAAAGTATTCTCTAGATGATAATTCTATTAAAAACTTTATTAATGAATTAAATAAGTCTATTAATTCTATTAATTTTGAAATAACAGATGAAATTATTCCATTACACCATCAAGATTATAAAGGTAAAAGAGTATTTTTAAAGATTAGAGATAACTATAAAAATGAAATTGATACAAAGTTAGATATTGGAGTTCACAAATTATTTGAACTTGAACAAGAACAATATATGTTTGATTTTAGCATCATTAACTTAGGAGCCAATTTATTAATTAATTCTCCAGAACAAATTTTTACCGAAAAAATGAAGTCTCTTTTAAAATTTAATATTAGATCAACTAGATATAAAGATATATTTGATTTTTATTATTTAATTGACAATAAACTTCTTGATAAGAAAAAACTTGAAAAATGTTTTAAAATTTTAATTTATGATGATAAATCAATAAATGTTAATAATATAAAAGATTTGATAGATCAATTTAAAAAAATTACTGGTTCAAGATTATATAAAATAAATCTTAATAGTCCAAAATATAATTGGTTAGATAAAAATATAGATAACGTAATTGATGAAATTAAAGATTATTTAATAACTATGGAAATAGTAACTATTTAATGATAAAGTACACTAAAAATGAAGTTTATTTTTATTACTATATTATTAAGCAGGATAAAGAGTATGATAGCACTAGTATACTTAATGTCTTATAAATAAAGACTTTATAGTGCTATCATTTCTTATTTTGCACTTGCAAAATTGAGTTAAAAATATGTAAGAACTCTACCATACTTTTTATTTATCCTTTTTGATTAAAGGTATTATGAAACTATAATTTATTTCCAACAGTTGGATATGCATTAGAAAATGTTGGATGGATCTTGGATATTTTAGGTTAGTGATAAAATTGGCAAAAATAATGGTATAATTATATATAGAAGTGACAGATTAATATTAATTTATAAGTATAAAATTACCTCTGCAAAATTAGGTTGCGTAATTGCTACTCAAATTTGGTTGGATATAATTTTGTTATATATTATATTTGTATTGAAAGGAGGAACAATATGACCTTTGGTGAAAAAATATATAAAGCCAGAAAAGAAAAAGGTCTTTCGCAAGAAGAACTAGCAGATCAATTAAATGTTTCTAGACAATCTATAAGCAAATGGGAAACTGATAATGGTTATCCAGAAACAGAAAAAATTATTAAAATGGCAAAGATATTTAATGTTACTATTGATTATTTATTAAATAATGAAAATGATAAAAGTAAAATTAAAAAGATAGATAATGGTATATATGTTAGTGAAGAAAAAATAACTGGTTTCTTATCATATGAAAAAAGGAAAAGTTTTAAAATAGCATTATCTTTTGGAATTCTTATATCAAGTTTAGCATTTTGTTATCTTGATTCAGATATAGGAATATTACTATTTATGATTTTATTTATCACATCAATATGTTTATTTGTTTCTGTGTTATTTATAGATAATCCATATAAAGATGTATATAAACAAAAAATATTTATTGATAAAAATGTAAGAAAAAAATTTATTGTATCAAATAAAGTTCAAAGGGATAAAAGTCATTTTTATACAATAGCAGGAGTATTACTTATTTGTATAGGATTTTTATTTATTCCTTTAATACCTTATAAAAGTGAAAATTTAGAAAATTTGTTTTTAGAATCAGGTATGTTAATAGCAGGTGTTGGCACATTTTTAGTTATATATCTTTTTAGAAATAAAAAAATTGATTCTTATATTTTAAACAGTGAGGAGTGTTAATTATGAAGTTTATTTATAAATATGTAATAGTAATAGTGATAATACTTGTTGTTATCGGGACATTATTTTTGTTAAACAATAAAAAGGATGAGCAAGTTATTGGTGATTTTTCAAAATCACAATTAGTAGAAGTTTATGATTATTCTACAAATAAATTAATAATAAAATATCAAAATAAAGTTGATATTGAAAGATTAATAAAAAATTTAAATGTTGAAAAATGGGAAATAGGAGAAAAGGAATCAAGCGATTCTAAAAAATATTTGATTAAATTATATCAAAAGCCTACAAAAACAATATTAAACAAAAAGAGTAATGAACTGAAAGAAGTTGGAACTATAACAGTTTATAGTTCTGGAAAGTATGTAGATGTTAGTGTCAATAAAATTAACTTAACTTTTAAAACAAATAAAAATATATCCTCTTTATTTGATTAGATAAAAAAATATAAATTAGTAATTAGTTAAAAAATAGTATTTTGTTGAGGAGGTAGTATAATGAAAAATAGCAAATGGAAAATATTTCAAATAATTCAGTTTATCTTATTTTTAGGCTTTAGTGTATTTTTGTTTTTAAGAAAAGTTGATGGCAGTGGAGCGGAAAATACAGTAAATGTAAAATTAATAAGTTTGGCTATATGGCTAGGATCTTATCTATTTGTTTTAGTTATTGAATATGGATTTCGTTTTTTAACAAAAATTGGTAAAAAGTAATCACAAATTACAATTTATTAGTGAGATTAGTTTTAAATAAACTAGTCTTTTCTTATGAATAAAAATATATATTTGATGTCTAGAATAGATGATTTTGACCATCTAGGGTAGATGAAAATTTCCATCCACGGTGGACAAAAATGTCTAACATAATATAATAAGTTAATATAAAGATTTAATATAACAAGAATATAAATAATATTTAAATTAATATAAATATTTATACTAAAAAACAAGTATTAGGTAATTACCTTACTTGTTTTAAAAATATTTTCATATAAAGGCGTTCCATCAATACCTTTTATATTTGATAAATTAATAGTGATTATTCCAAGTTCTAATTGATTACTTTTAAATCTATCATTATCTTTTATAGGTATTATTCTTATTATTTTTTCTATATCATTATTAGGTTTAAAACTTAAATTAGTAAAATATTCATTGGGTATAACTTCATAATAATTAACATC
>DJOC01000095.1 GCA_002439555.1 Caryophanales bacterium UBA6448
GATTATTCTATCACTGCTTACGGAAATGAAGAAGATATATCTAAAATTAAATCAATCCCTATTACTATAAATGTTGATGGATTAGGTGCAGATACTGCTAAAACATATAATGTTACACTTACAAAGCCTAATGGTGTTAGATATATGTCTGCAAGTACGATAACTGTTTCATTAACTTTTGGTAACGAAGAACAAAAAACAGTAGAGTTGACTAATATAAGTAAGAAAAATCTTGGTAGTGGATTAACTGCAAATATTATTTCTGATTCAGCAATATCGGTTATTTGTAAAGGCGTTTCTTCGTCACTTGATAAAGTCGATGTTAATAATATTAAAGCATATGTTGATTTATCAGGATTAGGCGTAGGTGATCACGATGTTGAAGTTAAGATCGAGAACAATAACCCACTTGTTACTTATGTTGTATCTTCCGTTATAAAGGTAAGAATTTCTTAAATAAAATAACCACATTAGTTAACGTGGTTATTTTTCATTTGAATCAAATCTTGTAAATAGGAGTCCTATATTTATGAGTGCACATATACCCACAATTGCATATATAATATTTGTTATTGTAGTTTGCATTCCAAAAAGTGCTTCGACTAGATTAAAATTGAAAAATCCTATTAATCCCCAGTTTAAAGCTCCTATTATAGTAAATATTAATGTAACTTTTTGAATTGTTTCCATAATAATCCTTTCTAATATATATTCTTCTCAAAAATTATTTTTTTATTCATGAATATTTTTAAATACTTAAAATATAGTTTAATAGAAAAGGAGAGTACAAGATGTTAAAAAAAATTGGTATATTTTTAATTTTATTTCTTGTTATGGGTTGTTCTAAAGGTGATAATGTTGACGTTTCAAAGGAATTTCAAAAAAGAGTGGAAAAGTCTAAATCTTACAAAATTATTGGTAATTTAGAACTTCAAAATGATGAAGAAATATTCAAATATAATGTTGAGGTAAATTATCTTGATGGCAACTATTATAAAGTTGATATGGTTAATAAGGCAAATGAACATAAACAAATTATTTTAAGAAATAATGATGGTTTATATGTTATTACTCCTTCACTTAATAAAAGTTTCAAGTTTGAAAGTACTTGGCCAGATAATTCATCACAGTCTTATATATTATCCTCTTTAATTAAAGATATTAAAAACGATAATAATAAGGAAATATCTAAAAGTGATGAAGGCTATATAATTAAAACTACAGTAAATTATCCAAATAACGAAGAATTAAAATACCAAAAAATATATTTAAATAAAGATTTTAACTTACAAAAAGTTGAAGTATATGGTAATGATATAGTTAAAATAAAATTTCAAGTTGAGGATTTAGATTTAAAAGCAGGCCTTTCTACAGATTTATTTGATTTAAAAAAATATGTTCAAGCAGAGGAAAATAATTGTCAAGATAATGAATGCAAGGAAAATGAAAAACAAACTATGGGTAGTATAGAAACTGCAATTTACCCGCTTTATATGCCATCGGAAACATATTTGAGTAGTTCAGAAACTGTAAATACTGATGATAATTCTCGTATAATATTAACTTATTCTGGTGGTAAAAACTTCGTTTTAGTCGAAGAGGGTGCTATAAAGTCTCAAGAACACGAAATTATTCCAGTATATGGTGAACCAGTAATTTTAAATGATACAATTGCCGCTTTATCAACAAATTCAATTTACTGGACATCAAATAATATTGATTATTATATGGCAAGCGAAGATTTAACTTTAAAAGAGATGATATCTATTGCCTCATCAATGAATAATTCTAAAAATGTAGTTTCTTTAAAATAAAAAATAAGCATTGGCTAATCTTCATATTGGTCAATGCTTTAATTATGCTTGCTAAAAATGGTATTATTGTTATATAATTAATTTGGGTGGTAAAATGAAAAAGGTAAAAAAAACAAGTTATAAACAAAATAATGTACAAGAAAGTTTAGATACTGATATCAAAAAATTTTTTATAATTTTAGTTGTATTAACAATTGTAATTGTAGGATTATATTTTTTATCTAGTTTAATTGTAAAAAAGAGAGAGAATGCTAATAATAATACAAATACTAATGTTACTATTTCCTATGATACATTAAATGTTGGTATGATATTTAATAGACCATATGATGAATATTATGTTATTGCATATGATTCAACATTAGACGATGCAATGTATTATTCAACTTTAATTACAAATTATTCTAAAAAGGAAGATGCAATAAAGATCTACTACTGTGATTTAAGTAAAAAAGTAAACGAAAGTTATAAAGCAAAAGATGGTAGTAGCAATTCTAAAGCAGCCTCAGTTCAGGAGTTATCCTTTGGTGATGTAACTTTACTAAAAATAAGAAATAAAAAAATAGTAAATTACATTGAAAATATTGATCAAATAAAAAGTGCTTTGAAATAATTTAAATTTACTTCAAAGTCTTTTTTTTTGCTTTGATAAATGGTATCATTATTATGATAGGAGAGTAAATGAAAAAAGAATATAGTTTATGTGGAGTAATAATTATTATTGTTGCTACAGCTATAATATCTGCATTATCAACTGGTATTTTAATTATGCGTAATTATTCTACGGATGATGGACAATCGTATTCGGAAATAATTAAAGATGAGAATATGCAAGAATTTATTGATGTTTATTCAAAATTAACAAATAATTATTACGAAGATGTTGATAAAAAAGGAATGATTGATAGTGCGATTAATGGTATGACATCTTACTTGGGTGATCAATATACTGGACTTCTTGATGAAGATAAATCAAATTCACTTTATGATAGCTTAAATGCTAAATATGAAGGAATTGGAATAACTATTAAAGAAAACTATATAGAAAATGTACTTTATAATTCCTCTGCAGCGAAAGCTGGCTTAAAGATGAATGATAAGATAATATCTATTAATGATATCAATATTGAAAATATGAATTCTGATGAAATAAAAAGTATTATTGAACAAAATAAAACAAATAAAATCGATTTACAAATAATGCGAAACGATGAAATTATGGATTTTAAAAATTTAAAAATTACTTCAATTGATTATCCAAATTTAAAATATTCCTTTGTTGAAAACGAAAATATTGGTTATATTAATATAAATTTATTTTCTACTAATATTAATAAACAGTTGGAATATGCCTTATCTCAATTAGATAGTTACTCTGGATTAATAATTGATTTAAGAAATAATGCTGGTGGTTATCTTGAAGAAGCTTATCAAACTGCTGAAATATTTTTGCCTAAAGGAAGTGTTATTTATTCTTTATTAGATAAAGATAATAAGAAAAAAGAGTATAAAGATAAAACAAACGATAAACAAACAGTCCCAATTGTTGTGCTTGTTAATGGAAATACCGCCTCTGCGGCTGAAATATTAGCAGGAGCATTAAAGGATAGTTATGGGGCAACATTAATTGGTTCACAAACATATGGAAAAGGTAAGGTTCAGCATACTTATTCTTTATCTTCTGGAGAAATGGTAAAATATACTACATCTTTGTGGTATCGACCAAATGGAACCAATATTGATGGTATAGGCATTACTCCGGATTATCAAATAGAAAATGATGTAGAAACCACAGAAACCGGTGAAACTAATTTGACAGACAACCAATATAATAGGGCAATTGAAATTTTGAAAAATAATTAAAAGGTAGTAAAGAAAATTGACTACCTTTTTTAATTATAATATAATGCTAATGGAGGAATATAAATGAAAGTTGGGGATAAATTAACAATTCATTGTTATAAACATAATGGTAAAATAGATAGAATTAGTGGCGAAGCTATTGTTTTAGATGAAACTGATGAATACTTAGTATGTGCCAATAACAAAGTTAAGTTAATAGAAAATGATGGAAGAAGTCATCGTACTAAAGAAATAGCAATTTTATTCTTTTATAAAAAAGAATGGTATAATATATTGGCACAATTGAAAAAATATGGATTATTCTATTATTGCAATATTGCATCACCTTACATAATTGATGGAAATATTATAAAATATATAGATTATGATCTAGACTTAAGAATTTTCCCTGATGGAAATTTCAAAGTTCTTGATAAAAATGAGTATAGATATCATAAAATTACTATGAGATATTCTGATAAGATAGATATAATAGTTCAAGATAGCCTAAATAAACTCATAGACAATAAAAATAATAATGCTTTTCCATTTAAAAAAGAGGTTATAGAGCATTATTATAAAATCTATAAAGATATAACAAAAAATGGTTGAAAGTACTAAAATGTGTCAATATTTTGTATAAATTGCATAAAATGTCGATTTTTTTAAAAAAAGTGAAAAAAAACGTT
>DJOC01000009.1:0-1123 GCA_002439555.1 Caryophanales bacterium UBA6448
GAAAGAAGGTACTATGGAAAAAATAGCAGTATTGATACCGTGTTATAACGAGTCAAAAACAGTAGCCAAAGTAGTAAAGGATTATAAAAAAGCTTTACCCGAGGCAACAATTTATGTGTATGATAATAACTCTAGCGATCATACCGATGAAATAGCAAGAAAAGCTGGAGCAACAGTAGTTTATGAATATAAACAAGGAAAAGGAAATGTAATTCGTTCAATGTTTAGAGATATTGAAGCCGAGTGTTATATAATGATAGATGGTGATGATACATATCCAGCCGAAAATGCAAGAGAAATGTGTGATTTAATATTATCTAAAAAAGCTGATATGGTAATCGGAGATAGATTATCCTCAACATATTTCACAGAAAATAAAAGACCATTCCATAATTTAGGAAATAAAATGGTAAGATTTTTAATTAATAAATTGTTTCATAATAATGTAAAAGATATAATGACAGGTTATCGTGCATTTAGTTATGATTTTGTAAAAGGATTTCCAGTTTTATCAAAGGGATTTGAAATAGAAACTGAAATGACTATTCATGCAGTTGATAAAAACTATCATTTAGTGGAAGTCCCAGTAAATTATAAAGATAGACCTGAAGGTAGTGTATCAAAACTTAATACATATAAAGATGGTTTTAAAGTACTTAAAACAATTGCCGTACTATTCAAAGAATATAAACCAAGAGCATTTTTTGGAATATTAGGAACACTTTTATTAATTATTAGTTTAATATTAGGTATTCCAGTATTAGGAAGTATTTCACTTCATCAAGTAAGATTTGTAATTGCAAGTGTATTATTCTTACTAACTTTAATGATGTACACATCAGGTATCGTTTTAGGAGTAGTTGCTAAAAATAATAAAAAGCAATATGAACTACTTATGAATTTAATGAAGAAATAATATGAAAAAGTTAATAAATCAAATATTAAAATTTGGTGTAGTCGGAGGCATTGCTTTTGTAATTGATTATACATTATTATTCTTACTTGCAAAAGTAATAGGCTTAAATGAACTGATAAGTGCCGCGATATCATTTACTGTTTCCCTTATATTTAATTATTTTTTAAGTACAAAATGGGTTTTTGAGGCAAAAAAACAAACACCTAA
>DJOC01000009.1:1222-2673 GCA_002439555.1 Caryophanales bacterium UBA6448
TATTTAGGTACAAAGAAACTTGGAATAGATGTAATGATAGTAAAACTATTTGCTACAGCAATTGTAATGGTATATAATTTTATAACAAGAAAGCTAATACTAGAAAAACATAATTAGTTTTTGTTTAGTTTTTAGGCTTTATTTGGTATAATAAATCTAGAAAGAAGGAGAAAATATGGGAAGAGCATATGAAGTTAGAAAAGCAAGCATTCAAAAAACAGGTGCTGCAAGAGGAAAAATTTATACAACATTTGCTAAAGAAATTTATTTAGCAGCAAAGAAAGGTATTCCTGATCCAAACTCTAATATTGTATTAAAAAGAATTATTGAAAAGGCTAAAAAAAATGAGGTACCCTCAGATATAATTAATAGAGCGATTGATAAAGCAAAAGGAATGGGCCAAGACGAATACGAAGCTATCACTTATGAAGGTTTTGGACCTGGTGCTTCAACACTTATTATTAAATGTTTAACAGATAATGTAAATCGTACTGTAGGTTTTGTAAGAGCAGCCTTTAATAAAGTACATAAAAGTTTAGGAGTAACAAATTCTGTTGCTTATAATTATGACTATCTTGGAGTTGTTTCATTTAAATATGATAATGAAGAAGAAATATTTGATAAACTTTTAGAGGAAGGTATCGAACCCGTGGATTTTGAAAGTGAAGATGGAGTTATTACTATTTCAGTTAATCCAACAGATGAAAATAAGTTAAAAGATGTAATTGAAAAAGTTATTCCAAATGTTGATTATCTATATGATGAAGTTGGTATGTTTGCAAAAGATAAAGTCACTTTAGAGGGTGAAGATAAAGAAAAATTTGAACTTCTTTTAAATATGCTTAATGATATTGAGGACGTTTCAAATATTTATCATAATGTGGAGTTATAATGTCATTTTTTACAAAATTAAAAGATAAATTTACTAAGAAAAATACTACTGAGGAAGTTCTAAAATATGAAAAAGGTTTAGAAAAAACTAGAAATGAATTTGTTTCTAAATTAAGTTTACTTGGTATTAAATATACTAAAGTTAGTGATGAATATTTTGATGAACTTGAAAAGATACTTATAAGTGCCGATATTGGTATAAATACTGTCTTTAAATTTATGGATAAAATTAAAGATAGAGTTAGAAAAGAAAATATTATTGACACTAAATATCTAAATGAAGTAATTGTCGATGAACTTTTCATAATTTATGTTGAAGGTGAAAATTTAACTGATAAAATAAATTATAGTGAAGATGGTCCCACAGTTATTTTAATGGTTGGTGTAAATGGTGTAGGTAAAACTACAACAATTGCAAAACTTGCTTATAAATTTAAAAATATGGGTAAAAGTGTAATGATGGTTGCTGGAGATACATTCCGTGCTGGTGCTGTTGAACAATTAAAATTATGGAGTGAAAGAGTTGGAACAGACTTTTATGGAAAAGAAAATATTGATCC
>DJOC01000009.1:2756-6210 GCA_002439555.1 Caryophanales bacterium UBA6448
GTTTTAGTAGATACTGCAGGAAGACTTCAAAATAAAGTTAATCTTATGAATGAACTTGAAAAGATTAATAGAGTAATAGGAAAACTTATACCTGGTGCGCCTCACGAAACACTTTTAGTAATTGATGCAACAACTGGTCAAAATGGTATTATGCAAGCAACTGAATTTAAAAAAATTACTAATATAACTGGTATAGTTCTTACTAAACTAGATAGTTCCTCAAAAGGAGGGATAGTTCTTGCTATTAAAGAAAATACTGGTATTCCTGTTAAATTTATTGGACTCGGAGAGAAAATGGAAGACCTAGATACATTTGATATTGAAAACTATATTTATGGTTTATTCAAGGATATGTTATAATGGAAAATTTTATTTACTATAGCGAGCTTTATAATATTTATAAATGTTTATTTACTGATAAACAAAAAAGTATTTTAGAACTTTATTATAATGAAAATTTATCACTTTCAGAAATATCAGATATAGAAAATGTATCAAAAAGTTATGTAGGTAAAATTATTAAAGAAAGTCAAAATAAACTATTATTTTATGAAGAAAATATAGGGTATTACAAACTACTTAAAAATAATCAAAAATAAAAAGGCTCAAATTATTTTGAACCTTTTTTTATGGCCTCATCTATGGCTTTAGTGTACTCATTAATTACTTTTTCTCTTTCTTCATCAGAGAAGGTATCATTTCTTGCATATAATCTATAACCTTTATCAGTGTTTTCATATAATACAAAATAATTTTCTTTAGTAGTATCAATATTATTATATAACCAATCATCTTTAGCCACTAAAAGATGGGTAAAATCATACTTTTCTAAAAATTCGTGAGCATCAAGTAATCCGTGTTGTAAATCATAAAATTCTTTGAATATATCGGCTTTTCCATTATTTTTCTTTAAGAAGTATTCTGCTCTTGGGTCGATATACGCTTTATAACCTCTAAATTCTACATAACCTCCATCATTAAATGATGAATAAACCTTTGCACTATCAGTGTCTTTATAATATTTTTCTAAAGTGTTAATAGCACCTTCCGCATTATGTGAAAGTGTTATTTTATCTTTACTTGTGATATAAAAGTAACCAAAACCTATAAACATTATAATTGCAAATGTCATAAATAGGTAATTAACTGCATTTTGTACCGGTTTAAATATAGCTCTTAAATCTTTTGGAACCATATCTTTGAAGAAATATGCAAGTGGGAAAAATGCCACTAAAATGAAATTACTAAATCCTTTTAAAGCCATAAAGCCTAAAATCATTGTTCCACAAAATAAGCATATATATCTTACTCTAACTTTTCCTTCTCTAAAGTAAGTATAAATTAGACCTATTAAAAGAATAATAATTGCCATATGTTTACATATGTCTAAATCTAAACTAAATGGTAAAAGTTCTTTAATAAATATACGCATGTAGTGATCTGAAAATGAACCAAATATAAATGTTATTGCTTTATAGAAATATGGATTAATTAATCCCACTAAAATAGAAATTCCTATTGCAATGAATAATGGCTTTTTCTCATAACCTTGAAGTCTTAATTCTTTGATATTTAATGAATCAATTATATAACATAAGATAAATAAGTATAACATTACCCATAAAGAGGCGTGCATATTTATTTGAATTAGTGATATAATTGGAAGCCATATTAAATATTTTTTATCTTTTTTGTGAATATATAGTTCAAGGGCATATATTAGTCCAAGTAATGTTATGTAACTAAATATCTGTGGCCTAGAAACTATAAAGTGGCTTATTAATGTTAAATCACAAATAAACATTAATATTAAAGAAATAGTTTTATTATTTTCACTAATTAGCATACATATCTTATAAAGAAGTGTACATATACAAATATTACATATAACTATTAATAATAGAATTCCCATTTCTCCGAAGAAATCATATACTACCCATAAAAATGATGCTGAAAGCCAGTTTTGAACAACAACATTTAAGCCTTCGTGAATTGAAAATGGGTCAGTATGAAATATACCGTGTTTTAATATATATCTTCCTTCGGTTAATAAGTACCATAAATCATTATCAAGTTTCTTATTTACAAGTACTACAAATATTGAAAGAAGAGCAATTAAAAATATTGGTAACCATTTTGATGACTTATAATCATCTTTAATATTTTTTTTGCTTTTTTTTGTCATAACCTTTAACCTTTCTAACTAAATTATACCAAAATCTTAACTTAAATCAAAATAAATTGGTATTTTTTTAGAAAATAATTAATAAAAATTAATATGAGGTGCAAATGAAAAAGGTTATTTTTATATTAATTTCTTTATTTAGTTTTATTTTTATAAAAAATGTAAGTGCTGTGGAAATGGACATAAGTGCAAAAAGTGCTATTTTGGTGGATTTTAATACAGGGAAAGTATTATATTCAAAAAATGAAAATGAACCTCTTGCAATGGCTTCGATGACAAAGGTAATGAGTATGCTTTTGATAATGGAAAAGATTGATGATGGTTCATTAAAATATGATGATATTGTAGAGATTTCTACCGAGGCTTCATCGATGGGAGGTAGTCAAATATTTTTAAATCCTGGTGATAAATATAAAGTAGTGGATCTTTTAAAGGGTATTGCTATGGCATCGGCTAATGATGCAGTTGTCGCTTTAGCGGAAAAAACTTATGGTTCTAAAGAACATTTTATCGAGGCGATGAATAAAAAAGCAGAAAGTCTAGGTCTTAAAAATACTCATTTTGTTAATGTTCACGGTCTTGATGAAGAAGGTCATTATTCATCTGCATATGATATGTCAATTATGGCAAGAGAACTTTTGAAACACGAAAAAATTCTTGATTTTACAAGAGTATACGAAGAATATTTAACAAAACCAGATGGTTCACAGATTTGGCTTGTTAATACAAATAAGCTTGTTAGATTCTATGATGGTGTTGATGGACTTAAAACAGGATTTACACAAAATGCGGGTTATTGTTTAACCGCAACTGGGAAGAAAAATAATTTAAGATTAATAAGTGTAGTTATGGGTGAAGAATCAATCGAAAAAAGAAGTAGTGATACAGTAAAATTATTAAATTATGGTTTTAATACATTTAAAGTTAATTTAATAAAAAATAAAAGTGAAATACTTGGTAAAGTAAATGTCCAAAAAGGTAAAAAAGAAAAAGCCCGTGTAGTACTTGTAAATGATTTAATAGAACTTTTAAATGCAAGTGATAAACCAAGTAATTATAAATTTAAAATATTGGTAGATAAAATAACTGCTCCAGTTAAAAAGGGTGATATAATAGGTAAAGTTAAAGTACTTGATGATAAGGGTATTTTAATATCAGAGGTTGATATAACTGTAAATGAAAATGTTCTAAAAGCAAATTTATGGGATTTATTTAAGAGAAATTTAAAATATAATTTAGTTTGGAATTAATACCTTTATGGGTATTTTT
>DJOC01000009.1:6235-12271 GCA_002439555.1 Caryophanales bacterium UBA6448
AACGAAAATAACCGGCAAAATAACCGGCAAAATAACCGGCAAAATACTAGGAAAATTAGAAGTTATATGGTAAAATGTAATTAGGATATTTGGAGGTGTGATGTGATTGAGGTAATAGAAAACTCAAGAGTTGAATTTAAAGTAAAATTAGTTGATGACTTAGAGGAAACTATCATTGGATTTTTAAATAGTAAAGAAGGTGACATCATTTATTTAGGAGTAAACGATGATGGTGAAGTTGTTGGATTAAATAATAATTTAGATTTATTACAAAGAAAAATTAAAGATAGAATTATTTCCAATATTGAACCATCAACTCTAGGATTATTCGATATAGAGATATTAAATGACAATAAGAAAAATTATTTAAAACTTACTATAGCTAGAGGATTAGAAAAACCATATCATTTAAAAGGTATGGGAATGACACCTGATAGTTGTTTTATAAGGGTTGGCAGTTCTAACGAAAGAATGAATGATCACTTAATAAGTAAAATGTTTAGAGAAAGAACAAGGAACTCTATTAAAAATATTATTTCTCCTATTCAAGAACTGACATTTACTGATTTAAAAATTTATTATAAAGAAAAAGGTTTTGATGTAGGTGATAACTTTGAAAAGCAATTAGGCTTTTTCACACAGGATAATAAATATAATTATTTAGCATATCTTTTAGCGGATGAAAATACAGTGTCTATTAAAGTCGCAAAATATGCTGGTGATGATGTGGATGAATTAATGGAAAATTACGAATATGGTTTTTGCTCATTAATAAAAGCAACTAACAGAGTATTAGAAAAATTTAAGGTTGAAAATAAAATATATGCAAAAATTACATATCCTGAAAGAAAAGAAACTCCAATGTATGATTATAATGCTGTAAGAGAGGTTATTATAAATGCATTAGTTCATAATGATTGGGCTAGTGAATATCCACCTAAATTTGAATTTTTTAGCGATAGATTGGAAGTATCTTCATTTGGTGGAATTCAAAGTGAATTTACGGAAGAAGAGTTTCTAGAGGGATACTCTGCTCCTAAAAATCCTGAATTAATGAGGGTGTTTAGAGACTTGGAATTAGTTGAACATTTAGGAACAGGTATTAGAAAAATATTAAAAAAATATGATAAGAATATATATCACTTTTTTCCACACTTTATAAGAGTTAGTATTAAATATAACAAAAATAAATTTGAATACGAAAGCAATAAAATTATAAATAAAATAGAAGGATTAACAAAAGTTCAAGAAGATATTATTCAATTACTATTAGAAAAACCATCGCTTACACAAGTAGAATTAGCAAGCATACTTGGTGTAGGTGAGAGAAAAATAAGATACAATATGAAAGATTTAATTGATAAAAATTATATAGAAAGACTTGGCTCTAGTAAAACTGGAGAATGGAAAGTAATTATTAAAGAATGTGAATAATTATTAAAAAAATATAGTGAAGTTAAATTAATATCTGAAAATAAACCTATATATAATATGTCTTCAGGAGAATTGAAATTTATATAAAAATACAAGAATTCATACAAATTATATATGGTTATGAATGTTAAAAATGAATTTTCTAATTTTAAATAATACTATGATATTATAAAAATGAGAAAAGAATATCGTAGCATTAGATTTTATGTTTAAGTTATAGAAGTATATAGATTTAATTGAAAAGCCTTATTGTTACTTAATAAAAAATAAAAGTGAAATACTTGGTAAAGTAAATGTCCAAAAAGGTAAAAAAGAAAAAGCCCGTGTAGTACTTGTAAATGATTTAATAGAACTTTTAAATGCAAGTGATAAACCAAGTAATTATAAATTTAAAATATTATATAGAAGGGAGTAGGTAGATATGACTTTTAAAAGTTACAGTTGGTCTATTGGTACCACTAGTTTTAGAACAAGCCAATTAAACTATAAAATCGAAAGACAGTTACAATTACTAAAAGAATTCTGGAAACTAAATCCTAATTTACCATGGAATCCTAATACACAAGAAAAATATTATAATTTCTTAAAAGAAAATAACTTTATTTACGGTGAAGCACCAAGACCAGATAAGGATGCAAGAGAAAAAACATCTGGACTAGTTAATATTGGTGTTATAACAAATGATAGAAGAATTACTGCTGTTGGAAATAGTATAGAGAATTTATTGTATAAGCAAATGAATAAAGATAATATTTTCCTAATATCAGAAGATAGTTATTACTATTTGTTACAAATGTTAAAACTACAAATTGTTGATGGTGAAATAAAAATAAGACCATTTATTGCACTGATATATATGATTGAAAAACTAGACTATCTTTCTTATGAAGAATTTACATATTTATTACCATTATGTAAAAATAAGTATGATGTTAAGAAAATGGTAGAAGATATTAAAACAAATAGAATGGGATTAGACATTGATGAAATAATTAAAATGAAAATATTTGAAATGAATAATTATTTACAAGCTTGGAATATCTTTAGGCAGAATTATCCTGTTACCGAAGAAACCTTTGAAATAATAGGACTTAATAGAAAAAGTAGAGCATATGATAGACCTTATAATAATGTATATCATGCTTTAGTAGATTTAATTTTTCATTTAAGACACAATACTTTTGAGGAGAGGCTAGAAAAATATAAAGAATTATATAATTATTGTCAAAAAATATCAGGAAATACAAGACCTCTTTGGCTTGAATATTTATTTTTAGGTTACAGGGTTAATAGTTTAGATGAGGAGTTTGATAAAAAATTTAGAAGTCTTGATATTTCTAAGGTAAAAAATATAATAGATTTTAAGCAAGAATTTTTTACTAATTTGCATTTATTTAAATGGAAAGTAAATTTAAAAGAATATTTTGATTTAAATAAAAGATACTTTTCTTTAACAGATATTATTAAGTTTGAAGATGAAAAGATCGAACTTGACATGTTACCAAAATATTATTTTAAAGAAATAATAGATAATTTACTTGAAGAGCAATTATTGGATGAAAATAATTATAAAGATTTATTTTATAATAATGTATCACTTGAGAAAATTTCTCCTAATTATTCTTTAAATATTGAAGATGTTATTAGAAATATTAATAATGGTTTAGGTACAAATTTAACAATAAATACAATTAATAGTTATGTAGAAAATGAAAAACTAAAGGCATTTAATAAATTAATAGATGAAAAGTTTTCTAATGATAAAATTTTAATGCTACTAGATAATATTAAAAATAGAAACGATGACATAGTGAATGAATATGTTACAGATAATGCTACAGTTCCAACTATATTTGAGTATATATTGGGAATTGCTTGGTATAGAATTAGTAATAAAAAAGGAAATATACTAGATTATATGAATTTGAGTTTAGATGCTGATTTACTTCCAAAAACTCATGCAGGTGGTGGTATGGCAGATATTGTATATAAGTATGATGAAGATGGTTACCCTAAGCACGATTTATTAATAGAAGCAACTCTTTCAGAATCTACAGGACAAAGGTCTATGGAAATGGAACCTGTTTCAAGACATTTAGGAGAGAATATAAAATTAACAAATAATGAAAACGACTATGCATTGTTTGTGGCTCCAATACTAGAAGAAAGAATCATAATGGATTTTAGAAATAGAAGAACATATTGTTATCCAAAGGGAAATGGAAGTTATACAAATGGACTTAAAATTATACCTATCAATATCGATATTTTAAAGAATTTAATTATTAATAATGTAAAGTATGATTATATATATTCTTGGTTTGATAAGGCTTATAAATCGTTAGAACCAGATCCTGTATGGTTTGAAAAAGAAATTTTAGAAAAAGTATAGATAATTGTTTCAATTATCTATTTTTATGGTATAATTTATATATGGTATGTGATGCCTAAAATGGAAATGGAGGATAAAAATGAAAATGGTTTCAATTAATAATAGGAGATATATTGGTAGTAAATTTAGAATGATAAATTTCATAAAAGAAACAATGAAAAAAGAAAAAATAGAGTATTCTTCATTTTTGGATTTATTTGGCGGAACAGGTATAGTTGGAGATTTTTTTAACGATCAAAAGACTAAAGTATATGTAAATGATTTATTAAAATCAAATTATATTTCTTATTTAGCATGGTTTGGTAATGAAAAGATAGATAAAAATAAAATAAGAGAATATATTGAAAAATATAATTCATTAACAGATTTAGAAGATAATTATTTTTCTTTAAATTTTTCAAATACTTATTTTAGTGAAGAAAATTGTAAAAAAATAGGATTTATTAGAGAAGATATTGAAGATAATTATACAAATAATAATTTAAATATTAGAGAAAGAGCTATTTTGATAACTTCGCTTTTATATGCTATGGATAAAATTGCAAACACAGTTGGTCATTATGATGCATATAGAAAAACAGGCGATTTAAATAAAAAACTTGAATTATGTATGCTTGATTTAAAGTCAAACACAAATAATAAAAATAATAAAATTTTTAATGAAGATTCAAATGAATTGGTAAGAACCTTAAAAGCAGATGTTGTTTATATTGATCCTCCTTATAACTCTAGACAATATTCTGATGCATATCACCTATTAGAAAATGTAGCAATGTGGGAAAAAAGTGAAGTTCATGGTGTTGCAAAAAAAATGGAACGAAATGGAATCAAAAGTAAGTATTGTTCAGTATCAGCACCTCTTGCGTTTAAAGATTTAATTGAGAATATTGATGCAAAGTATATTATAGTTTCTTATAATAATATGGGAAAAAAAGGTGCAGGTAGATCACAAGCAAAAATATCTGATGAAGATATTATGAGCACTTTGAGTAAAAAAGGTAAAGTAAAAGTTTATGAAACTGATTTTAGGGAATTTAATACTGGAAAAACACATATTGATAACCATAAAGAAAGACTTTTTATATGCAAAGTTGGAAAAGTAACAAAACCAAAAACTGTTAAGGCAAAAGTTTCTAATGATATAGTAAAGTCCCCATTAAATTATACTGGTGGAAAATATAAAATACTTAATCAATTAATTCCTATTTTCCCTAAGGAATTGGATTTGTTTGTTGATTTGTTTTCTGGTGGTTCAAATGTCGGTGTAAATGTAAATGCTAAAAGAATTGTTTGTGTAGATAAACAAAAAGAAATAATTAGAGTTATGGATCTATTTAAAAAGTATGAAGATGGATATATAATAGACAAACTTGAAAAAATTATTGATAAGTATGAGTTAAGTAATTCATTATTAAATGGTTATGAAATATATCATTGTACGAGTGATAAGGGATTGGGATCTTATAACAAAAATAAATATGTAGAGCTTAGAAATGACTATAATAATATGAAATATGATTCAATTGAAAAAGATTTTTTGTTTTTGACTTTGGTTATATATGGTTTTAACAATCAGATCAGGTTTAATAGTAATGGAGAATTTAATATGCCTGTTGGTAAACGAGACTTTAATAATTCACTTAGAAAAAATTTGAAGAATTTTATTACTAAATTAAAAACAAAGAATATAGAATTTGTTAATTCTGATTTTAGAGAATTTGCAATTGAAACCAATGAAAATACTTTAGTATATTGTGATCCACCATATTTCTTGGGGACAGCTAGTTATAATGAAAATGGTGGGTGGACAAAACAAGATGAAATAGACTTGCTTAACTATTTAACTATTCTAGATTCTAGAGGTATTAAGTTTGCATTATCAAATGTTATAGAACATAAAGGTGCAACACATGAAATGTTAGAAGAATGGATTAGAGAACACAATTATACTATACATTATATAACTTGTGATTATAATAACTCAAATTATCATAAACAAGAGGGAAATGTTACAAAAACTGTTGAAGTTTTAATAACAAATTACTAATACCTTTATGGTATTTTTTTTATTATCTATTGTCTATTTTTAATATTAGTGCTATAATGAATATGAAAAAGGTTTTCAAATTGGGTGATTTGATGAGTAATAGAGAAAATTATAATACAAAACAGAAAGAACTAATAAATAATTATATAAAGAGTATGAATAA
>DJOC01000022.1:0-275 GCA_002439555.1 Caryophanales bacterium UBA6448
CTTAAATGGTATTAAAACTTAATATTGCTTTATCAAGAAACAATTTAGGTTTTAGTTCTATGTCATCTTAAATGGTATTAAAACAAAGTGTCTTTATATGCTTTTAATTCTTCAGTTTTAGTTCTATGTCATCTTAAATGGTATTAAAACTAACTGGAACATTTCAAGATACAACTGTTCGTTTTAGTTCTATGTCATCTTAAATGGTATTAAAACGCCCAAGCAGTTCTATATTCTTTATCTGCAGTTTTAGTTCTATGTCATCTTAAATGGTA
>DJOC01000022.1:328-6423 GCA_002439555.1 Caryophanales bacterium UBA6448
TTCTATGTCATCTTAAATGGTACTAAAACCAAATAAAATAATCTATATCAATTACTTATGTTTTAGTTCCATGTTACATGAAAAAAGTTTATATTTTTATCAACTTAGTGATTACGAATTTTTTTGCTTTTTTCATATAATTCTATAAATTGCTTTCTATATTCTTTAGGGATAGAATTTAATTCATTTTCAAAGCTGCTTAGCCCATTATTAATTCTATTAACAAGTAAATTTAAAAAATCAGTATTTGATTTTCTTTTCTCTCTGCTTTTTTTTAAAACTATTTCCATTTGCTTTTCGATATTTCTATCATCAAATCCTTCAATTTTTATTTCTTTTTTCTCTTCCATATTCCCATCCCATTTCATCAAATATTTTTTGTGCATCATTTGATATTGATTAATTTTTTATAAACGTTGAATATTTAAATAATAACTAATCATTAATGCCTCTTAATTTAGCCCCAAATTTCTACATCGTAACCTATTTTTATGTTTAAAGTGGGCATATCAAAGTTTGGTTTCAAAGAAAACTCATATTCTTCTTTAAAATTATTATACCATTCATTTTATTATATTTATAGCAATTAAAGTACCTTTTAATGAAATAGTTAGTTTTTTTAAAATTTCCATATCATTTTAAGTGATAATAAATATGTTAACCTTTGATGTACAAAGCATTAATTATTTGTTAAAATTAAATTGGTGATAATAAATGGGTATAGTAAATGATATCTTTGATTCATTAAGATTTAAAGACACAATATTTTATAAATCTAATAGTGATTTACAAGAAAGATTTGATGCATTAACAAAGCTTAATAAAGAATATCCTCAAAATAGTGACATATTAAGTGAATTGTATATTGTGAAGAAAGGTCTGGATGGAGAAAAAGAAATATCTTATCAATTGAAAAAAGCAAATATTGGAATGTATGTCCTTCACGATGTAAAAGTAAAATATGAAAATATTACTGCACAAATTGATTATATTGTAATTACACCTGTTTTTACATATTATATAGAATGCAAAAATTTAATAGGAAATATTACAGTAAATGAAAAAGGTGACTTTATTAGAGAATATACATTTAATGGTAAAAAAATAAAAAAAGGAATGTATTCACCACTTAGACAAGTTGAAGCTCAAAGAGAAGTAATTAGAAAAATATGGGAAAATAATACTTCAAGTTTAGTAAAAATATTTGGCTCAAAAAATTTTGACTATTATCGAAGAGTATTAGTCGTTGCTGCAAATCAAGAAACTATTTTAAATACCACTAGAGCGCCTAAAAATATCAAATATAAAGTTTTAAGAGCGGATGCATTAGTAAGACAAATACAATATGATTTAGATCATAGAAGAAGCGATGATAGTTATGCTTCGAAAAAGAATATGGAATTAACAGCTCAAAGCTATGCTAATTTATGTGTAAATGAAAATGTTGATTATTATAAGTGCTATAAAGATAAATTTTGTAAAAATAATATTTCAGATAATTTGAAAAAAAGATTAGTGGAATTAAGAAAAACAAGAGCATCAGAAATGAAATTACCTGCATACTATGTATTTACAAATGATGAACTAGAGAAACTTGTAGAATTGAGGCCGACATCAATTGATGAGCTTAAAAAACTAAATATATTGACTCCAGTTAAAATAAAAACACACGGAGAATCTATAATTAGTGAAATAAATAAAAATTAGGACATTAATTGATTTATATAAATTCCACTTTACACCAATTTGACATATCTTCTTAAAAATGATATAATCATTGTGCTTAAGGGGAGTTTTGTGATATGAAAGTAACTAATAAAAATAATTTTATGAATTATTTAAATAGTCTTAGATTTCTAGGAGTTGGTTCACAAGGAGCTTGTTATTATGATCCTAAAGCAAATCAAGTTTTAAAAGTATTTCATATATTTTTTGATGATGATTATGAAGATACCATATCCGAAGATTTAACCCAGTTTAGTAACATAACTAACTCAACTTTTATATGGCCAATAGATACTATTGAATATAATAATTATGTTATAGGTTATACTATGAAGTTTGTTAAATCTAAAAGTTTATATGAAACTAATCCGTTATATGTAAATTTAAATTCATTAGCAAAGGCTATAAATAAAAGTTATAAAGATATTGAATTATTAACAAATAATGATATAAAAATTTATGATATTATGTATAATATTTTATATTCAAAAGGTAAGATTAATGTCATTGATACAATGGAATATTCAAAAAGAAGTGTAACACTAAAGGAAAATAGCGAAGGGTTTAATTTAGAGTTAAAATACTTTTTAGTTGATAATTTATTTAATAACTTTGTAAATAGTAATCCGTTTTTAAAAAATTTATATAATTCAAAAGATGCAAATGCTTTAGAATTACTTAGTGAACTAAAAAGAAAATTAAGTGAATATGTTGGCTATGAAATAACTATGTTAAATGAAGTAAGAATGTTAACATCTAAAATAGATAGGCCTAAATATATTAGAGAAATAAGTAAAAGATGATTAGCTTTCAATCATCTTTTTAAATATTTTATAAAAGTAGAACTTGCAAATGTTAGTGAAATGGATTTGTTTACACCTAAATAAACATTTATATTAGGAATATTTTTATTGATTTTTAGTTCTTTTAAATTACTATAATTTCTTTTTGCTAAATCAATTATTGTAAAACCAATACCTAGTCCAATATTTGTAAACTCTGTTACAAGTTCTTGACTTACAACTTCCATTTTAGGTATTAAAACAGTATTATTTTTTAAAGCAATACTATTTAGAGGTTTTCTACTGTTAGAACTTTCTTTTTGAAGTATAAGAGGATATCTGTTTAAATCTTCAAAAGTATTTATATCATCTTTAAAATAATTTGGATTATAAATAAATCCTTGTTTTAACTCGGTTATTTTTTCTAAATGCAGGTTTGTTTCTTTAATATTACTTTCATTAAATATTACAAAATCTAGTTTTCCTAATTTTAAATCGTTAATTAAATTACTTGTTAAGTCATTGGTAATGTTTATTGAAATGCCAGGGTAATCTTGATGAAATTTTTTTATTACCTCTAGTAAAATTATTTTTGTTAGTGTTGTTGAACATCCAATTTTAATTTCACCTTTAGATAAATCTTTAAATGAAGTAAATTCATTTTCAGCATTATTTATAAGTTCTAATGCACCTTTAACATATTCATAAAACATTTTTCCTTCATTAGTAAGCTGCATACCTTTGTTACTTCTTAAGAAAAGTGTTCCACCAAGCTGAGTCTCAAGTTTTTTTATTGATTGTGATATTGCGGGTTGTGATATGTGAAGTTCTTCGCTTGCTTTAGTCATATGTTTATTTTTAGCAACAACATAAAATACACGATATAATTCTAAATCTACATTCATTATAAGCCCTCCTTATAAATACTATAACATAAATATATTTTACTTATCAATAATTTGGAAATAAAATATTATTGAAAAGGAGAAATTTTATGAATATTGAAAAGTTAAAAGAAGAGTTTATTAAATTAAAAAAGGAGGAACTAGCATATCTTGATAATGTAGCAAAATTAAGTCTTAAAAATGCATTATCTCAAGAAGAAAAATTAAATATTTATCGAAAAGTAAAATATTATGAGAATGAAAATATTAAATATAATAAGCTATTTTTAAAAGTTATTTTTGAAAATGATTATGATGAAGATTATAATAAAGTTTTAATTGATATAAAATTAAATCCAAATTTTTTTAATGAAATTAATAATAAATGTTTTAATAATTATAAAAAATTATTTTTTAAAAAATATAAAATTGATGTGGAAAGTAATTGCTATATATTAAAAGTAAGCGATATTCTTGAAAGAAATTATATTAAATATAGAAGATTAGATTTTGATATTATATTAAATGGACAAAAGCTTTTTGAAAAAGATATATATCTTTTTGCAGGATACTATGATCATAGCGAAGATTGTTACGGACCTTCACTTGCCGATCCGGATGATTATATTAATGGAATATATGAAAGTATTTACGATGAAAGTATTTGTTATAATGATATAGGAAGAATTGAAATACCACAAAAAGATATTTCTGTTTTTGAAGAAGGTAAAACAGTCGTTCATTCAAAAAAATATGTGTATGCTTATGAAGTAAGAGAAATATTTAAAGAAGAATTATTAAATGAAAATAATAAATCTTTAGAGGACTGCGCTAATAGTACAATGATTAGAGTAAATAAGTTAAATTATTTAAGAAGTCCAGAGTACAAAGAAAAAATGTTGTTAGAAAAAATAACTAATATTTATGAAAAGGTAAAAGGAAAACTTACTAAAGAGGAAATATTATATAGTGGTGATTTTATTAATCTTATAAAAGAGTTTTATAGTCTTCCTAATAATAGAACTATCACAAGAGAAAAAATAGTTAAAAATGGTGGCAAAGATTCAGTTGTAATAGTTGCTACAGATAGTAATGGTGATTATATATTAACCTTTCAAACAAGAATTAATGAAAAAATGATTGCTGAATTTCCTTCGGGTTATATTGAAAATGGAGAAGATGTTATTGAAGCTGCCAAAAGAGAGTTAAAAGAGGAAACAGGATATGTTTCAGATAATGTAACACTACTGGATGAATCTTATTATTCTGTAGGCATAGATAACTCGGTTTGCTGTATTGTACGTATGAACAACTGTGTAAAAGCATACGATGTAAATCCAAATGAAAATTTAACTTATGGTCTTTTTAGTGAAGAAGAATTAAAGTATTTACTAAATAATAATATTATGTGTGGCACTATTAATAAACTTGCGTATCATAGTTTACAAAATAAAGGGTGTAAAAGAACATTAAAAAATGTAAAATGATTGTAAATAAAATGTTAAAAACATTATTGAAAAAATATTTGAATATAGTATATAATGAGTATGGACGTTTTAATAAAAGATATAGACTTGTAAATATAATCGTAAATCTAAAAATTATAGTGGTTTAAATAGTACAAATTATTTGAATTTTATAAAAAGAATAGTATAAACAAAAACTAGAAATGATTTGTTTTTTGTAATGGGAATTTGGTGCCACAATAAAATAGTTATATTTTTTAAAGTGATTTTAAATCAATGAAGATTTTGGAAGATAATTAACTTCTAAATTTTAAGCAGTAATAGTTTTTATAATATTATCTAATAGTGAATAAAGGGAGGAGAGTGTTTAAATGAACTATGGATATCAAAATGAAATAGATTTTGTAAATTTATTTAATAATAAGTATTTAAAAGAGTTAGATCAAAATTCACAAGAGTTTTTAAAGGATATTTATAATGGACAAATAACTAGTGATGAACCTATTAAATGTTGGAAAAACAAAATGGTACAAAAAGCAGATATATTTATTAAATATAAAAATAAAATTAAAAATATTAGCTTAAAGTGTGGAAATAGTAATTCAATACATCACGAGCAAATTCAAGAATTTGAAAGGTATTTATGGAATATTGGTTTATCAAATGAAACAATACAAAAATATGTTGGATATCATTATGGCTACAAAAAAGATGAAAATGGGTATAATGATTATACTCAACAATTATCTTCTGAAGAATACAAAAAACTATATCAACAAAATTTAGATGAGTTTAATTCAGCAATTAATAAAACTAGAATTATTGTTGATATGATTGATCGATTTATCATCAGAGGAAGAAATTCCGATTATGATATTGATGCTTTAATTTGCGGCAAAATTGATGATTTTGTATGGATAAAAAAATATGATATATATGATTTGATACTTTCTAAAAGATGTTTAGAATTTACTTCACCACACATTGCTTGTTTAACAATAGGTCCTAAAAAGCGATGCTTGAATGGTTTAACTAATAATATAAAAGATAAATATCTTGTTTGTATAAGATGGAACTTTATTAAAGAAGACATTATTAATTTCAAGAAGAATAACATTATTTAGTGAATTTATTTATGATTAAAGGCTGAGACGGCAGTTCTGCTCACTTTTTTAAAATTGGTATAAAAAAACTTACGATGCTATAATAGGTCGTAAGTCAATTTTAATTTGGAGCAA
>DJOC01000073.1 GCA_002439555.1 Caryophanales bacterium UBA6448
TATTTTTAAACGACAAATATGTAATATTCGTTCTCTTTAATTAATAAAGACAAAAGAAATAGTTGACAAACAATTTAAGTACCATTAAAATATAAACCAATATCTTTGAGGAGTTATTATGGAAAACAAAATTAACTTGCTATTACCACTAATAAATGAATATTATTTATTTTTAAAAAATAATTCAATCTATGATGAAAGAAACTTTGACTACATATTCAATTTTCTTAACATTTTTGATATCCCAATTAACTATATAAATAGCTTTAAGTTTGATGAAAATCTACCTATCAATGGAGTATATTTAAAGGACAAAAGACAAATTATTCTCAACTTAAAGAAACTTATAATTGCCGAAAAATATAAAATTATTAATCGTGAAATTCTTATCATAGAATATTTTATATTATTATTTCACGAAATAATCCACGTCTTACAAAATATATATTGTGATAATTACAATGACAACAAATCACAAATTTTAAAAACGAGTTTTAATTTAAAAAAAGAATTTCCGCAATACATTCACAAATATCACGAATTATATCCTGATGAAGTAAACTCTAACTTTCGTTCAAATTTACTAGTATATAGTTATTTATTACAATATAAGAATACGTCTGAAATAACAATATGGGAAGAAAAAAATCTTATCCAAAATATATCAAGAAGCATTATAACGAATAGTTATATCATTAATTCTCAAATTAAATATTTATACAAAATAATTATTAATATGGCTTATGAAGAAAAGATTTATGATTTTACACAAAATGACTGTGTTAGTTTTGGAGTAACCAAAAATGATATTACATTAAAAAATATAATTGATAGCTATCAAACGCAAATATTGTGTTTTGATATAAATAATGTGGAAAGGAGGTTAATTAAATGAAATCATATATCGTTGGAGACAAAGAAATGCAAATTGTTGACACTCACTATGATGGTTCTGTTGAAGTTTATAATTTTAAAAGTTCATATGATAGTGCCCATTCTCATATTCATTATGACAAATATGGAAGAAAAACTATTTATAGAGATTTAAACAATCCAGATAAAGATGCTCACGAATTTTATCCATTAGAACAATATGCAATTTCTGCAAAGCAAGAAAGTTCTATATACAATTTTCCATTTGACTTTGAGTCATTAATGAATTCTCTAAACTTACTATCTAAAGAGCAATTAGAAAAACTTCTTGTTTATCTTAAATATGAACTTTCTTTAAATAATGAAGTAGTTATTGAAAAAACAAGATAATTAAAAAAAAGATGAAATTTCAACTAAGGTGATTTCATCTTTTAATTATTTTATACATTTTATAGTTTAAAATGTTTTTTTTCTATGTTATAATCTTTTTAAAGAAGGAATACTATGAAAAAATATATGATAATTGGTTATAAACCTTTAATAAATTATTACTTTAAAGAAATTTTAAATGATAGTAAATTAGTAGTTATTGACTTTTTAGAAAATTACACAGAATATGATTCAGGTTACAAGATGGAAGATGAAATCATTACTAATAAAAATTATAAAAGCTATAATGTTAAATTATCGTCCTCTGAATTTAAAAGAATACTAAATGAAGAGAAACCGGATTATATTTTATTTGGTGTATACGAAGGATTTTATCCTTTTGATATATATGATTTTATATTAACACTAAATCGATATAACCAATATAAAAGATTTAAATTTATTAGCCTTGTTTCAGATTATATATATGAAAGCGTTAATAAAAAGATTGTAACGGAAAAGGATATTAATAACCATTACAAAACTGTAAAAGGTTTATTTGCAAATAACTATATTAATCTAATAAAGCTATTTAATTTTGATTACACAGTTTTTATAAAGAGCAATTTACTTGGTTATTATACTTTTAATAGTTTATTATGTAAGAAAATAAAAAATATATGTAATGGTTTACAAGATATTCCATTTCCAACTAATAATGAAAAAGAAATCTACACACTTAGTTTTATTCATATGAACGATTTAGTTAAAATATGTTTAGATTTTTTTAAGCGAGAAAATAATGAAATAATTAATCTATGCAACAGTGATACTATAACTATTTTTGAAATCGAAGAAATAATTTGTAATTATTTTGATTTAAATAACTATAGTAACACATCACATAAAAAGTATTTGAGCAACAAAAAACTAAATAAAATTATTAATTATAAAAATTATATATCAACAAAAGATGGAATAAAGGACACGTTGAATTATTACGTTAAAGCTTATAAAATTGATAAATTAACAACCAAAGTCAAAAAAGAAATAGATAATCTATCAAAAGAAGAATTAATTGATTTAGTAAAAAAATATAATCAAAATAGTTTATTAAACAAAGATGTTATTAATTATATAATCAAAAAATTAAAAAAATATGATAAATAAAGTATTATTATCTCATACATAATGTGTTATAATATTTTTCACAAAGGAGAAAAAATATGCAAGATGAATTTATGAAATATATGGAATACTTATTTGTGACTGGACAACTTGATGAAATGAATAACGATGAACTTTCTGAAATTGCCAATGAACTTCTTAATAATGATGATTCATTAGATACTGATGAAAATCAAATGAAAAGATAAAAAACAATGCCACTTAAGCATTGTTTTCGTTTGAGGTCAAATTAATACTTCCAACTCCACCTTCAATAGTTAGACTTACAAGTCCATTACCATTTTCATAATTTGAATTTATTTCTTCACCATTAACTTTAATGTTTCCTACACCTTTATTAATTTTAACTTTGTAATCATTTAAACTATTAAATAAGTTAATATTAAATTCGCCTACACCAGTACTAATTTTATTACTTCCTTTGAATAATGCGGAAATATTTGTTCTACCAGCACCCATAGTTAAATTTAAATTATAAATATTTCCATATTCAATATCAAGACTTCCTGCTCCTCCTAAAACTTTAGTTTCGTCTAAAACAGTTAATCTTTTAAAATCAATTTTACCAGCACCTTGTTTTAAATTTAATTTTTTAGTTACAAGGTTTTCCGCTTCAATCTTACCAGCACCTGTAGTAAATTCAACTTCACTAAATTCTTTATCCGTAGGAAGATAGATAATTAAATTACTATCTTTAGTTTCAAAAGAAACATTAATTTTTTCCTCGTTAATTTTAATTACTCCATTTTTACTTTCTAATTTAACATTTTTATTATTCGTTTCTATTTTGAAAGTTTCCGCATCCTTTATAATTAAATTTGTATAAGATAAAGTTACACTTAATTTAGAAATATTTTCATTTCCATCATAGATAACTTTATTTTCCTTTAAAAGAGCTCCGGTACTAAAAAACTTTTTAAAAACATTATATTTTCCTGTGTAAAGTCCGTATATAACAAATATTATTAATGCAAGAATTATTAATCTAAATAATCTTTTTATCATTTAACATCTACTCCGCCAAAGATGCATACAGAATTTAAATAAACAGTAACTTCATTTTTACTATCCCCTTTTCTACGTTTAACATCAACACCGCCGAAAAATGGAGTCGAAGATACTTTAACTTTTACATTTTCAGGAACATATATATCAATTCCACCGAAAACTGATAATGTATTTATAACAATATCTTTTTCAATAACAGCATCTCTTAAATCTAATTTAATTCCACCAAAGATTGATTTTAAATCCATATTTTCAATCTTTTCATTATCAAATTTCAAATCTTGAGAACCAAATACTGCTATATAGTCATTATTATCCTTATTATTTGCATTAATCTTTTTAATTTCTTTACCATTAATACTTAATACATCTTTGAACACTAATAATAATCCAATAGATATTAATATAACTGGTAATAATAATTTAACTAAAAGTTCATACTCAATTAAATCTCTTTCCGCTAAAAAAAGCCAAACACCAATAATTAAAAATATTAAACTTGAAGTTTTATCTTTATCATTTATAAGTCCTACTAAAGAAGGAATAATTATAAATAATGTCCACCATCCTGAAAAAAATAAATTAATATTAGTAATTCCAAAAGCATTTAATCCTAGAATTAAACCAATAAAAATTAATAAAAATCCAATAATATATTTTGTGTAATCTTTCATATCTAACCTACTTTCTATAAAAATTATAACACTTAATAAAGTCTATGTAAAACTTTTTTTCATA
>DJOC01000003.1:0-2068 GCA_002439555.1 Caryophanales bacterium UBA6448
GTTAACAGGGTTAGAGGAACTGTTTTTTTAAAAAACTTCCCTATATTTATATTAATAGTATCTATCAGTAATATGTTTTATTTTATCTTTATTTACAAAATTATAACTATGTAAATAATTTTCTAAAGAATAAAAATATTTTTCAAATGTAATCATATTATTTTGATACCTATAAATACCTTTCTTAATACCTTTTTTTATATTATTTCTTGCACTTTTACTTAAATTAATAATAGTTTTATTATTAATTATTCTAAAATTATAACCTAGAAAATTAAATCCATTTTTTAAGTTTACAATATAAGTTTTCTTTTCATTTATTTCCAAATTATATGAATGAATAAAATCAATAATTTTATTTTTACATATTTTCAAATAATCTAAATCATTTGAAAATATTACATAATCATCCATATATGAAAGCATATACTTTAAATGTAAATCATGAATTATATAATGATGTAATTTATATAAATAAAATATAGCAAAAAATTGTTGTACTTGTCCTCCTAAAGAAAGGCCAACATCTTTTTTATATCTAGGTAATTTTTCATTAGTACTTTTTTCTAATATATCTATTTTATCATTAATATAATCAAAGTTAGTGCTATCAATTATTTTACAAACTAAGTTATATTCTTCGTTAGTTAAATCATTTATTATTAAAGATTTTAAAATATAATGATCAATACTATAAAAATATTTTTTTATATCAATTTTTAATGCATAAATATCTTTATTAAAATGTTTTAACTTTTCAATATCAGAAAGTAATAATTTAATAGCGTAGGTTAGTCCCATACCTTTCCTTGTTGCAGTTATTTCTTTACACAAATATTTTGAAAGTTTAGGAATCAAAATATATTTTGCTACATAATGATTAATAATTTTATTAATTATACTTTCACTCATAACAACTCTAATTTTAGGTTCTTTTACTAGGAAAATATTATAACTACTACCTTGATATAAACCATTTTCTAAAATATTCTTTATATAAACTAAATACTCTATTTTACATTTTTCAAATGCAAGAATTTTCTTTCTATTTTTCACTCCTTTCACTATTTCATTATTATATATATCTAATAAATCACTTATTTTTACTATCATAATCTATCTTATTATTTAACCATTTATTACACATTCTATTTATTTCAGATAACTTATATGAAACCTTTTTTAATGAAGTTTCTGCAATATACCCTTTAATAAATAATCTTTCTATAATGTAATCAATAGTATTTATAAGTGCATTTATTTCTACTTTATATGAACTTATTAATTTATAATTATCTTCATTATTAGTTTTATTTATAGAATATAATAATTCTATAGATAATTCCTTTAATTTATTTTTATAAAAATAATCTTTTTTTGGAATATTTTCAATTATCTTATCAAGAATATTCATAAAATCTTTATACTTAGTTAGTATTAAAAATTCTTTAGATGATGCATTATTTTCTAAGTTCATTTTCTATCAAACCTATTATTAGTTCAAGTTTTTCGTTAGAACATTTATTTAAATTATCAATTAAATAATCTAATTTTTTTCTTTTATCTAAATTTTTTAATGCTAAATCTAAATATTTTGGATAATTATTTAGTTTATCAAAATCCTTAATAACAGGATTTTTATCTACCTCAATAATTTGATAAGATATTTTAGTATCTTCCAAAGTATTTAAAACTTTTGCTAAACTATTATCAGGAAATCCACATAACCCATCTTTGAGTACTTTATAACCAAATAGTAAATTCATAATATAAGCATCCATATCTCTACATTGATAAAATTTACCATGATTTTTATAAAGTATCAAAAATGACTTTACATTAGTACCCCCACCTAAGGTTTTACATTGTCTTTACATTCTTTTACATTTTTAAATAATTTCATTTTTCCTTCCTTTCTAATTATTTATTTATATATTTTTTCAAAATCGGCTTCACAATGCGAAGCACGATTTTTAATTGCCTAACATTATTTTATATGGGTTACCCTCAGTTCCATCACCAGATATTTTGTTAATATTAGATTGTAGATATAAGACTGGCCTAACTG
>DJOC01000003.1:2173-5420 GCA_002439555.1 Caryophanales bacterium UBA6448
GAGCGGTCATTGTCCATTCATAACTTTGTCCAAATAGCCAATTATTTACCATTTGACTATAAGCACTTGAATAACCTAAATTTCCTGTATAACCACTTATAGCATAACCAAAATCACTTGCGTACATTAATCCTATTGAAGTGTTTTCTGAAGTTTGTTTAGCTATTTCTTTAGCATAAAAATTACTTGAAGATAACCTATATGAACTAGCCATTCCAGTATTATAATAAACACTTTCTATCATATTGCCATAACTATCATTTTCATTAATACCATTTTGTGAATAATTGCATACACCTTGAGTAGTTGAATATGCATAGCAATATTTTGAACAACCATCTTTTTTACCTAAATAACAAGAATTTAAAAGTCCTTGAACTGTACTTCCAATCCAAACTATAGGATTTGATGAACTATAACTTGACTTATTATAGGCATATGCTCCAATTGGATCTGCTTTAATAATTTTTACTCTATTTTCCCATTTAGTACACTGGGCTTCACCTTGCTTAAATGATACTCCATTAATAGTCGTATCCTCAGTTACTGGAGAAACCTCTAAACAAACTGGTACATAACCAATTATTCTCCATAACTGATTATTAAATGATACATAATTATTTGGATTATTACCTTGATATCTATATTGTTCTGTATTATTATCAGTTACTTTTGTTATTACTCCATCTCCTGAAGTACCTACACCACCTGTTATAACACTTGATAAAAGTGTTCCTGTAGTATTTGTAGTTTTAGTAAGAGTTGCACTAGCACCATCATCAACTCCATTTTTAATAGATATCATTCTATTAATATTATTCCATTCTATATTCGAAGAAGTTATACCACTTAAACTAGATAATGAATAATTACTATTAGGATTATTATAAGGTAAATCTGTTACATTTATATTAATTTGATTATTAGCTTCTGTTTGATAACATGTTACATTGGTTACACTAAATTTACCAGCATAAGTTTTGTTTACTAAATTAGATTGATCAAATGCTAAATTATAAAATTTTGTATTTATAGTCCAATTATGCACTGAAGGATTACTCTTTTTAGAATTTGATATTTTTGCATTACTAACTACTGTCATATTGTCAGAAGGAAAATCATCTTCACTCATAAATTCATTATTACCTACTTCAGGACCTATTACTTGTAATGTAAATTCTCTAAAAGTACCCGCTGTTTTAGTAGTATATTTATCTGATGATGTATAAGTAAATACAATATCGTAAGTACATGTTATTCCTATGTCATTACTATTTGCATCTAAACTTACATTTAATGTACTTGTATTACTTGCTATATAAGTAGTACTAGCTTCCTCAGTCATATTATATGGATCTACTGTTAATGAAAAATTAGTTGTATTGGTATCAAGTACTGCATTATCTATTTTATTTGCTGTTATATTAACATTCATTACATTATTTAAATTAATATCAAATAATCCTAAATATCCAAAAGATATTGCTATAGCAAGTACTAAAGTAATCACTATAGATAATATAATAATTTTCTTTTTATTTTCTAACTTATTCATATCTTTACTTTCCTATCTTTACTAATTTATCATACCATAATAAAACTACTTTTCCAAGTAGTTAATTAATTAAAATTTAAATTTTAATAGTTAAATATATTATTTATTTAGTAATTTATCTTTTATTTTAAAATTCTTTTGATTCATTTACAAAAGTATCAACCATTTCAAGTGTTTTTCTTCTTGGACTTATTGCAAGTTTATCTTCAGTAGATAATTCTGCTAAAGTAAGTCCATTTTCTAATTCAAATATCTCATCAAATCCAAAACCGTTTTCTCCTCTTACACTATTACTAACAAATCCATCTAAAGTATATGAAAAAGTTTTTTCAAAATCTTTACTTTTTAAAGCTATAACCGTAGTATAATGACATGTTCTTTTATCTTTAGAAACATTACCAACTTTTTTTAATAATTCAATATTCTTTATATGATCACTAGCATCCATCCATCTAGCAGTATAAACTCCAGGAAATCCCTTTAATATATCAATTGAAATTCCAGAATCATCTCCAATACAAATATATTCTTCGCCAACTTGATTATATAAATCTCTTACTTTTTCTAAAGCATTTGCTTCAAAAGTATCTTGTTCTTCTTTAACAATTATTTTTTTACCTAGTTTTTCTTCCATATCTTTTATAGATATTACTTCATAATCATTAAATATTTTTCTAATTTCATTTAATTTACCATTATTGCTACTAGCAACTACTATTGTTTTATTTTTCATATTTTATACTTCCTTTCAATAAATTACCATTAAATGTAATTAATTTAATAGTAATCTTTATTAATACGCATAAAAATTATACCATAGAAAATAAGTAGATTAGAAATAAATTTTAATTCTACTATTTTAACTCCTCTAACATTTTTTCTTTAATTTTATCTATATCTGTAAAGAATAAATTAGTTCCTTGTTTTTTCAACGCTAATAATGAATTGAAATTTTCTAATATTTCATCTTTCAAATTATCAGCAACTCTAACAGGAGCGCCATTTATAGTATGAACGTGATCTATATACTTTTCTAATGTTGGAAATGCATTTTGTAATAAAATTACGGATTTTTTATTAGCAATTTCACTTATCATTATAGATTTACAATTCCCATACTTTTTAATTTTTTTATTAATTATAGGTTGATACTTTGACACTTTGCTACTTAATGGAATAAACCATAAAATATCTTTATCTTTAATAGTAAAATAAGTTGGTCTAGCTCTTCCATTTTCGTGATTTATCATTAATCCTTTATCATTTATTTTATCAAAAAACTCGTCTTTAATATGATAAATATATCCAGTTTGTATTTGCATTTTACCCTCCTACACTAATTTTAACACAAAATAAAAGAAAACTCTATCAACAGATAAAAGTTTTCAAACATTTTCGACCGAGATCATTTATAACTCGCACCACTCGGAAGCGACTAACATTTCGCGATTGGAATCATTTATAAGCCGCGCCATCCATAAGCGGCTAAACATTTTCACACTTTCCAGTGCAATTTAAATATACTACATTTATGTAAAAATGTCAACTAATAAAAAAGTTTTTATTTTTGTAGTATATATAATAGTATATTCATTATCCATATATTTATTACAATATATTGTGAACAGCTCTGAACTCTTGTGAACAGCTCTGAACTCTTGTGAACAGCTCTGAACTCTTGTGAACGCATAT
>DJOC01000087.1:0-2756 GCA_002439555.1 Caryophanales bacterium UBA6448
CCTTTAAAGTTTTATCTTTTGTCCATTTATCTTTATCAGGTATTTCTAAACTTTTAATTTCTGGTAAAACACCATCTATTCTTACTCTTTGTCCCTTTGAATCAATCGTTTCATTTGAATTTGATAAAGTAACATAGTATTCATCATCAATTACTTTTCCTCTTTCTTCATAAGTGCTTTGTAAACTATATATCATCTCACTAGAAATTGAATTTGGATTTTTTTCACTTTTCCAAGTATAACTATAACTATTTGGATCTTTATCACCACTATTAAACTTTACTTTTAAACTAATAGGATTTTTATACCAAGTATCATTTATTTTATTACCATTACTATCCACTATAGATATTTCACTATTTATTATAACACTTTCATTACAATTACCATCCTCTAAAGCATTATTAGTCTCACTTAAAGTAGCTTCTTCATCATCGTTTATAGTAACAATATGGCAATTAAGTGAGGATTTATCCCTTGGATCTGAGATAATCATTGATTTATTATCCGCTTTTAGATAACCCTCTTTTACAAGAGTATCTACAAAAACTTCACCACTTTCTGTATCACTATAATATTTTTCTGCAGCAAGTTCTATTTCTGTTTTAACATTTTTATATTGTTTATCTAATATTGTATTTCTTATTGAACTAACTGAAAATATTCCTATTGTAATAATTATTCCTAAAAGTACTATTACGCTAAGAAGCTCTACGATTGTAAATCCTTTTTTATTTTTCATACTCTCACCTACTATAATAAGTATAGCAAATTTACATTTTTTTTCAATAGAATTTTTTGATTAATTAATTATTAAAATATAAAAAAAGCCTATTTTGTAGGCTTTATTTTAGTTTTTCCACCCATATAAGGTCTTAAAACCTCAGGTATAGAAATACTTCCGTCTTCATTATAATTATTTTCTACAAAAGCAATTAATGCTCTTGGTGAAGCAAGTACAGTATTATTTAAAGTATGTACATAGTATGTACCATTTTCTCCTTTAGTTCTTATTTGAAGTCTACGTGCTTGAGCATCTGACAAGTTAGAACAAGAACCTACTTCAAAATATTTTTGCTGTCTAGGACTCCAAGCCTCTATATCACAAGATTTAACTTTAAGGTCAGCAAGATCTCCACTGCAACATTCAAGTTGTCTAACCGGAATATCTAAACTTCTAAATAGTTCTACTGTAGCTTTCCACATTTTTTCATACCAAGTGAAGGCTTCCTCTGGTTTACATAAAACAATCATTTCTTGTTTTTCAAATTGATGAACTCTATAAACGCCTTTTTCCTCAAGGCCGTGAGCACCGCCTTCTTTTCTAAAACATGGAGAATATGAAGTAAGCGCTATAGGAAGTGATTTTTCATCAACAATTTGACCTAAAAATCTACCTATCATTGAGTGTTCACTTGTACCAATCAAATATAAATCTTCACCCTCTATTTTATACATCATTGCTTCCATTTCAGGAAAAGACATAACTCCTTCGACAACTGATGCATGTATCATAAATGGTGGAATGCAATATGTAAATCCTTTATCAATCATAAAATCTCTAGCATATGAAAGCATCGCACTATGAATTCTTGCTATATCGCCAGTTAAATAATAGAAACCTTCTCCGGAAGTTCTTCCTGCACTTTCCTTATCTAGTCCATTTAATCTTTCCATAATATCAGCGTGATATGGGATTTCATATGTTGGAACCTTTGGCTCACCGAATCTTTGAACTTCAACATTTTGGCTATCATCTTTACCAATTGGTACACTTGGGTCAATAATATTAGGTATCAAAAGCATTTTATCGTGAACAAAGCTCTGAAGTCTTTCCTCCTCAACAGTTAAATTAGCAATTTCAGTATTTATTTCATTTACTTTCTTTTTAGCTTCCTCAACTTTATCAAATTCTTTGTTTCTAACATACTCGCCAATTTTTGCACTAACCTTATTTTTTTCACATCTTAATTCATCAGCTTTAAACTTAGCATTTCTAAATTTTTCATCCATTTCTTTGATTTCATCCACTAAAGGTAGTTTTTCATCTTGAAATTTCTTTTTAATATTTTCCTTTACTAAGTCAGCATTTTCTCTAATTAAATTAATATCAATCATTTTTACCATCCTTTCATTAAAAAAGCACACACATATCACTTTTTAAGGAGCAATGCTGCGGTGCCATCCTTTATATAACTTAATTATTCTTTAACGGAAATTACCCGAAGTTTATTAGACTTTCTAGAAAGTAGATTCATAAGTCTTTATTTATTGGCTTGCACCTAACGCCAACTCTCTATAAAATAAATTACTTACTACTAATCTTTCATCACTGATTTACAAACTTATTTTAGCATTTAATTTTGGGTTTTACAAGAGTAAAAAGTTTAATCTTGATTATTTACTTCGAAAAGATATGAATCACGGCACATATCAGTTAAGTCTTTTTCTGCACTCCAATTTAAAACCTTTTTAGCATAGTCACAAGAGGCATAACAAGATGCTACATCACCTTTTCTTCTTGCAGTAATTTTATAATTCACTTTTACATTGTTAACTTGTTCAAACGTTTTAACCATTTCAAGAACGCTTACTCCTTTACCGGTTCCTAAATTACAAATTGTTAAACCATATCCACCAAATAGTCTATCTAGTGCTTTTACGTGGCCATTTGCTAAATCAGTAACGTGAATATAATCTCTTACACCAGTGCCATCTACTGTATCATAATCATCTCCAAAAATACTTAATTGTTC
>DJOC01000087.1:2878-3550 GCA_002439555.1 Caryophanales bacterium UBA6448
ATTAAATGAGAACTATGACATCCTACTGGATTAAAGTATCTTAAAATTACGATATTCCAGCAGTTATCTGACGCATATAAATCTTTTAAAATGTCCTCAATCATAAGTTTTGTTGCTCCATATGGATTTGATACTGAAAGTGGTGCATCCTCTTTTAAAGGTAAAGTTTTTGGAACTCCATAAACTGTTGCACTTGAGGAAAATACAAAATTTTTAGCATTATATTTTTTCATTACCTCAAGAAGTGTAATCGTGGAAAATAAATTATTATGATAATATTCAAGTGGTTTTTCTACTGATTCGCCTACTGCCTTTAATGCCGCAAAATGCACTACACCATCAATTTTATTTTCTGTAAATATTTTCTCAAGAAGTTCTTTATCTTGAACATCTCCTTCATAAAATTTAAAATCCTTGTTAGTAATCTTTTTAATATTTTCTAATACTTTGGGTTTTGAATTAGAAAAATTGTCTATTATAACTACATTATAGTTATTTTCAAGTAAATCCACTACTGTATGAGAGCCAATATAACCTGCTCCCCCGGTTACTAATATTGTTTTCATTTATCCTCCTACTACATTAAGTTTATCACAAATCTATTAGTTTTAACATTTTTTGTTGCATCTCAGTGCAATTATTACATTTCTGTGCATTTTTGCACTGAACTTC
>DJOC01000092.1:0-787 GCA_002439555.1 Caryophanales bacterium UBA6448
GAAAATTGAGGTCCCAAATTACGTTAAAAGGGCTTGAAAATTACTCAAAAAAATGATTTAATTATAGTGGATATAAGGTAAATACAGGGATAAGTTTTCCTATAAGTATATATTTTATGAAAACTAATGCTAGATAAATACTGGGTTTGTGAGGGTTTTAATAACTTTTTTAATTTGCTAAAAAAAATGTAAATCTTTTTATTTTGATTTACACTTTATTTAATTTCAAAAGATATTTTATCATCTGTATAATTTAGATATACTTTTAAGTTTGTTTCTTTAATGGTATCACTTGGTTTATGAAAAGATTGAAGTACATAATATGTTGAAACATCGTGGTATTTTATTTTTATACTAGTTTCAATTTCAGTATCACATTTTTCTTTTCTAGCACACTTAATTTCAGATACATTTAAAACTGTTATTTCCTTATCTTCAATAGTAATAACATCACCTTTTTTATAATTAAATGTTTTATCACTTACTTTATCTCTATTACTCAATATAGCACAAGCAAGTAAAACACCCATTAAAATAACAATAATAACTAATAATATTCCACTTTTATTCTTTTCCATAAATTATATTCTCCATATATGCTTATTTTTTCCTGTATAAATTACTATTGCTACTACTAAAGAAACTAAAAATATAATAGAAATTATTGATATAAAATTTCCTGTTTCAGGATTAGTTCTTCCATCTTTAGTTGCACTATTCTCATTTTTCTTGGTATCATCATTTTCAGTTTTATTATCGGTTTGAGTTGTATTATTTGTAGTACCAC
>DJOC01000092.1:824-9737 GCA_002439555.1 Caryophanales bacterium UBA6448
TAGTACCACTTGTAGTATTATTTGTGGTATTATTATCTTTATCGTCCTTTGAAGATTTAATTTCAATAACTTCACTATAAGGAGAATATTTATCAATCGTAGTAGCATTAAAAAACTTGTTTAAATTAGCTTTATAATAATATGTATTTGCATCCAAATTTACATCATCATCAGTAAATTCTGCACCATTTGAACATTCAATATATTTAAGCAATTTATAATTTACGTTATCAGTTGATTTATATATATAACAATATTTTATTTTAGAATTATTTGTTTTAACAGATATTTTAACTTTATTATCATCTGTTAAAGTAGCATTAATACTCGAAGTATTATTAGCAGGCTTAAATTCATTTAAATCTAGTTCAGTATAAATGGTAAAATCGCTAACGGCAGTTTCATTATTATCATTAATATAAATTATTTCTCCTGTATCATTTATGTATCCATTATAATACAAAGAAAAATAATCATTGTGTACATTTACTTTTTCATAATTACTTTTTTCTAAAATGTAATCTACAATTACCCTAATTGCTTCACCATACCTCCTACAAGAATTAACTTTATCATTTTTTTCATTAAACTCATCCATATTACTAGCAAAATGGTCTTCATCAAAACCACAATGAAATGTAAATGTACTATCATCGATATTAATAACTTGTCTATCATTATTGGGGTCAAATGCTATAACTCCACTTTTTAAACTGCCTTCAACTTGTATACTATTTCCATATTTACTTTCTAATTCTGTTTTAATTTCTTCAAAAGTAACACTTGCGCTAACAAAAGGAATAAATACAAAAAATGCTATAATTATTAAAAATATTTTATTCATAGTAACACCACAACCTTATCTTAATAATAATTATAACTTAATCTACATCTTTTTTAAATAGTTTTTGAAAAAAATTTTTAATTTTATTTTTTCTTTTACCTTTCTTAATATAAATATCTTCATTACCTATTTCTTTATTATTTAAATAAATACTGGCATAGCCCACTACATCATCATTATCATAATTACTATCTTTTTTTATAAAATATTTAATCTTTATAAGCTTTTTTTCACTATTTGTAACAAGTAAATTAAAATTATTTTTTATATATAATGTATCTTCGATAAATAGATTTTTAGTATCTAAAGAAAATTTATTTTTATTTAAAATTTTTTCTTTTTTATAGTTTTTCTTAATATATTCATAAGATTTTTTATGTGTTTCCCAGTCATTTGGATCATTTAAAGTAACAATAGCTATATTGGTATTGTTTACTTGACCAGTTGTTACAAGAGTTCTTTTAGCTTTTTTAGTATAACCAGTTTTACCTCCGGTTACAAAATCATATTTTAAAAGTTTATTTTTATTTTGCCATGAATAACTTTTTCTATCAGATTTTGTATTATAATTTTTAGTACTAAATATTTTCCTAAACTTATCATTTTGCATAGCATAAGATGTTAGAATTGCCATATCATATGCAGTTGAAGTATTACCAAATCCATCCTTATTTTCAAGCCCGTGAGAGTTATAAAATAAAGTATTTTTCATACCAATCTTTTTAGCATACTCATTCATTTTTTCAGTAAATTTTTCCATTGAACCAGAAACATGAATAGCAATCATAGTCGCTGCATCATTTCCACTTCGCAGCATCATTCCATAAAGCAAATCTTTCATTGATATTTTTTCGCCAATTTCAAGATAAATACTACTTCCCACGGCTGAAAGAATGTCTTTTGTTACAGTTACCTTGCTATCTAAATTACTATTTTCTATAGCCACTATAGCGGTCATTATTTTCGAAGTCGAAGCCACTAAATGTTTTTCATTCATATTTATTTCTTTTAAAACTCTATTATTATCCATATCATAGACAATATAAGAGGCATTAACTGTTTTACACAAAATAAAAAAACTAAATATAACTAGTAATATTTTTTTCATACTTAATTATATGTTAGTTTATATTTTTTATAATAATTTTTTATTTCTTTAATTTACATTTTAAATTATACGTGTTAATATCTTAATATAAGGAAGTGATACATTGAAAAAGTTTTTACAAAAATTAAAACTATTTGGAAAAGATATGTTAATAATAATTGGTTATTTTCTATTAATGAGTGTATTAACCTACATAATTGCAATAAAATCAGATAATCTAACCCCATTAATGCAAACCATAATTTACTCAATATTATCAATATACCTATTAATTATATTTAGAAAGGAACTAAAATCTGCATTAAAAGATTTCAAAAAAAATCACTCAGGCTATTTATTAAGGGGATTTGAAATATATTTTTTATCTTATTTAGTAATGATTTTTGTTCAAATGATTTTATTTAAATTAATAGGTTCACTTCCCACTAACGAAGAATTAAATCGTGAAGCAATAAGAAATAATGTTTTTCACTCAGCACTTCAAATGTGTATATTTGCTCCTTTCCAAGAGGAATTATTATTTAGACAAAATTTTAGAAATTTATTTAAAAATAAAATTGCATTCAGTATTTTTACCGGTATAATATTTGGAGCAATGCATTTAATTGCGGCAACAAGTTTAATTGAACTTCCATATATTTTAACTTATTCTATTATGGGAATTGGACTTGGATATATGTATTTTGATTCAGATAATATTTATACCTCAATGTGTTTACACTCATTTAATAATACTTTTGCTCTTATTGTAACAGTTATCGAGGCCTTTAAATGAAAAGGATAATTTGCATAATTTTTCTTTGCTTCTTCCTGTTTTTTATATATGGAAAATATATAAATATAAAAGGTTTAGAGGTTAAAGAATATGAAATAACAAGTAATAAAATAACCGAAGGATTTGATGGAATTAAAATAGTTCAATTTTCTGATATACTTTATTATGAAAAAAGTGATATAAAAGAAATTAAAAATTTAGTTAAAAGTATTAATAATGAGAATCCTAATATTGTAGTATTTACTGGAGATTTAGTTTTAGATAATACTGATATAACTAATGTAATAAATGAACTAAAAAATATTAAAGCAGATTATAAATATGCCATTTTAGGAGATAAAGATAATGAAAAGGTTAAAAGTAGTTTAGAAAGTATTGAATTTACTGTATTAGACAGAAATTATGATTATATATTTAATAAAGATATTAATCCAATTAAAATAATGGATTTAAATAATTTTGATGAAAGTATTCTTACTAATGAAGAAGAGATTACTCCATCATTTACAATTGGACTATTACATAAACCTGATGAATTTGAAAAGCTTAAAAATTATGACATAGATGTTATACTTGCAGGTCACTCTTTAGGAGGACAAATAAGATTACCTTTCTGGGGAGCAACACTAAAAAAAGATGGTGCTAGCATCTATACAAATGATTACTACAATGAAAATAATACAAGACTTTATGTTTCTTATGGAATTGGCACGAATCCTCCGCATATAAGAACATTTAACAAACCCTCATTTAATGTATATAGATTAAAGAAAATATAAAAAAACATAGTAGTTATAAAAATTCTACTATGTTTATATTTTTCTTTAATTTTTCAATTAAATCTTCTTTTTCATATTTAGAAAATATTGCTACAAAATTACTATTATCCATTAAAAACATTTCATAAAATTTTAAGAATATATCTTGATAATTAGCAACTCCCAAATCTTTTAAATAAGAGATATTTTCAGTTACTAATTTTTTTTGTTCTTTTAAAAGTTCAATAAACTTTTCTGGAGTGTTTTCCATCATATATGCAATATCATCTTTACTAAAACCTATTTTTTCTAAATATTTCATAGACTTAATTCTCCATTATTAGTAAGCTTAAGTTCATTATCAATTGCTTTATAAATACTTACTTTCTCTTCATTTGTTAAATTTTTATTATATGTTAATGTATAATATAATATTTCTCTTTCTTCAGTAATTCCACTTGTAAGAAGTTTAATTAAATTATCTGATTTTGTTCCATCAATTTCATCACTATATCCAAGTGTTATTAAAACATTTTTTAAATGTGCTGTTAAATCTTCGAATTTTGCAAGCATTTCATCATCTAATCTAATTGTTTGTTCTTTAGAAAGTGCCATTACATAAGGATTTATTTCTTCAGGGTCTGATGATGCAACTGGAGTTACTTCTTTAACTGGTGCTTCAATAACAGGTTCAACTACAGCCTCGACTTGAGTTTCTACTGGTTCTATGTCTTTAACAGGATTTTCCACTACTGGCTCCACAACTGGAGCATTCATTGCTTTTTCTACTTCACTACTTAAATCATCAGAAATAGGACTTGTTTCAACAACTTGTTCCTTTACAGCATTTTGTTCAACTTCATTATTAATATTTAACATATCATTTTCTTTAGTTAAATATTCTACGCCATATCTTCTGTCAAATTCTTTTTTAATAAATAGTATTTTTTTATATTTTCCTTTTTCATCTTTTAAAGATTCATTTAAAGACATCACATAACCTAATCTTTGAAAAAGCTCTGTTGAGGTAATTCTTGTTGGATCACTTATAAATATATCTAATAATCCAAATTTTTCAGCTTGTTCAACCTGACTTTTTATGAAATCCAAAGGTAAAGAAAATATTTTTACTTGAGATGGTTTAGTAATTACAATTCCTTTTGAAGTTAAATAATCCATCTTTTCTTTTAGTTCATCCAAAGTAACTAAATCATCAGAAAAAGAAGCATAAAATTTTGGTATGTTTGGGTAAACTTCTTTAGGCAAATTTAAAATACTAATTTTATTTACTATATCGTACATAGCTTATTCCTTTCTAATAAGCAATTAATGGAACATTTTTGGCATCTAATCCGCTTTGTTTTAGTACATCAATTGCGTTATTTAATCCATTTAAATCATATTTAGTTAAAACGCTTGGATTCAAATATATATCTTGAGGCATTTTACCAATACTTGTTAATTTTTCTATTTTATCTTTCATTTGTTTATCATACATTAATTCAACATTATCTGCAAAAATATCAAGTGAAATATTTAATGATTTAATATATTCAGCGTTTGCTTTAATTGTTTCTTTATCAAAATTATTCATTATTTTTTCAAAATCATTACTTGTAAAATCTAAATAATCAAATCCTAAACTTGTTAATAAATTAATTACATCTTCTTTTGAAACACTTTTTTCTTCCTGTACAGGTTCAACTACTGTTTCAACTTTCTCTTCTTGAACTTCCTTATTTTCAGGAATATTTATATTAAAATCAAAATTAAAACTTGGTTCTTTATCGTGAAGAGGTGCCTCAACTACTGGAGATTCTTTAGTAACTTCTTCTCCTTTTATTTCCTCTTTTGCCTCTTTAAAAACATCGCTTATACTTTTACTTTTTATTCCTTTTAAACTTTTTTCATATTCATAAAGTCCATCTTCAGGGAACATCAGTAATTTAGCGGCTTCTCTTTGTTCTTCTTCACTAAAATTAAATTTTTCAAGAAGTGATGTAATTTCATCTCTTGTTATATTTATATTTCCCTCAAGAGCCAAATCAAAATATCTATTTAATCTTTCTTGATTAGCAAGTGCTTCATCCTTACGAAGTCCTAATTCCTCTATTTTAGTGGTTGCACTATTCATTTCATCTTCTACAGTAACAAGTTCTTTTTCGGCTTTTTCTTTTTCCATAGAAAATTCTTCTAAAGTTTTAGGAAGTTTTACTTCTAACTCTTTTTTAATTTCTTCTGGGTCAAAAGCAATATTTAATTCCTTTAAAACATTTCTAAAGTCATCTTTTCTTATAGTTTCTAAAGCACTTTTAAAACTCTCGCCTTCTTTAGCAAGAATATGTCCTTCAGATTCTAATTTTTCAATTTGACTTGTTAGTTCAGTTGTTCTTTTACTAGTCCTTTCTTTAGTTTTAATTGCTTGGTCTCTTTCTTTGTCCATAGACACTAGTACTACGCTATCTTCTCCTCTTAAATTATAGAGTTTATCAAGAAGCATTCTCATTTCAGAATTTAATCTCATTGTCTTCACACCCTTTACTATATATGAATTATAACACAAAAAAAAGGTATATGTAAACTACCTTTTAATTATTTTTTTACTTTTTATAGCAAGAATAACGATTACTCCTAAACTTAATGCAATAAGACCAAAGTATATACCTATATTATCAAGTGTATTAGGATTTACAATAAATTATATTGATTTATTTTTGTTATAATTAGCAAAAAAAGTATAAGTTTTTTTGAAACCGGATTCAGAATATAGTTTATTAAAGTTCGTATGTTACCTTTCTAAGGTATGTGATTTTAAAATTTTTTTCGAGCAAATTAAACATAACAAAAATAGTTATATATGTCTATATTTTTTTTAATATTTATAGTATCAAAAGTCACCAAACCAAAAAATTTTCATATAATACAAAAGAAATAATAAGGAGGTTATTTTGAAAAAAATATTTTATACATTTTTAGTAGTTTTACTTTTAGTTTTATCTTTACTATTCTTTTTACCTAAAAAGAAAAAAAATGATAATATAAAATCAGTCAAAATCGCAGAGGTTACTCATTCAGTATTTTATGCTCCCCTTTATGTTGCAATCGAAGAGGGCTATTTTAATGAAGAAAACATTGATATAAAACTTGTTTTAACACCTGGTGCCGATAAGGTTAGTGCTGCCGTACTATCTGGTGATGTTCAAATAGGTTTTGCAGGAGCTGAAAGTGCAATTTATGTTTACGAAAAAAATGAAAAAGATTACTTACAAATTTTTTCAGGTCTTACAAAAAGAGATGGACAATTTATATTAGGAAGGAAAGATAAAAAAGACTTTTCACTCGAAGATCTATATGGTAAAGAAATACTTGTAGGAAGAAGCAGTGGTATGCCCGCTTTAAACTTTCTGAATGCCCTAAAAAACGAAGGAATTGATAAAAATAAAATTAAAATAAACTATAACATTGATTTTGCATCTTTATCTGGTGCTTTCATTGGAAATACAGGAGATTATGTAAATCTATTTGAACCGACTGCTTTAAAACTTGAAAAAGAGGGGTATGGTTATGTTCTTCAGAGTATTGGACTTCTTTCTGGAGAAATGCCCTACACTACCTTTTATGCTAGAAAAAGTTACATTGAAAATAATAAAGATGTAATTAAATCATTTACTAAAGCCATTAATAAAGGTTTAGAATTTGTTAAAAATAATGATGAAATGAAAATTGCCAAAAGTATTTATAAACAGTTTCCAGATTTATCATTAAATGATTTGAGCACCATTGTAAAAAGATATAAAGATGCTGACTCATTTTTAGAAAGTAGTCATATCGAAGAAAAATTACTTGTTAATTTAGAAAACTTACTTATTGATAATAATCTTTTAAAGGATTATGTTCCATATAACAATTTAATTATAGAGGTAAAATAAAAGGAAAAGTTAAAAAATTAATTTTCCTTTTTTTATAAATTCAAATTTATCCTTATATTAAGTTATATTATATATATAATATTATTTATCTATTTCTTCAATTTCTTTATTTAAAATATCAAGATAATCTTTTTCAGCGGTAGTTAAATGGGTTTGCATATATTTATCGTATTCTTCATGTGCTTTTTTTAATGCTTGTTTATGAGAAATTTTACCACTACCTTTTAATATATCTTTTCTCGTCATCTTTAAAAATGAATCAAGTTCATTAATCCAATCCTGCATTGTCATAGGATGTCTATCCAAAGCATTAATTTCTGCAATATCTAAATAGGCTGAAACCATTCTATTTAAAATATTTAATTCTTCTTCAGTTAAATAGTTCTTAGCTATTACTGTTTCACTTTTAGTGGGATATTTACCTTTAAAATTAGTAAGACCTAAATAATCTTTTTCTGAATCAACTCTATAAAATATGACCTCAGCAGCAGTATAACCATGTGCCGCATAATGCATTTTATTTTGAATATTTTTAAAGAAACTTATAGATAATTTATTATTAGGGTCATAATCAATACTTGTCGCATAAATATCTAATATTTTTCTCCAAAAAACTTTTTCTGAAGATCTAATATCACGAATTCTCGCAAGCAATTCTTCAAAGTATGGACTACTACCATTATTTTTTAATTTTTCATCATTTAATACAAAACCTTTAATCATATATTCTTTTAAAACTTTAGTTGCCCATATCCTAAATTCCGTTGCCTTTTTAGAATTAATTCTATAACCAACTGCAATAATAGCATCCAAATTATAGTGTAATACATTATAGCTTTTGCCATCACTCGCAGTTGTTAAGAATTTCTTAACAACTGAATCTTTTTGCAATTCACCTTCATCAAATATATTTTTTAAATGCATAGAAATATTATTTTTAGTTGTATCATAAAGATTAGCCATTACATCTTGACTCATCCATAAATCTTCATTTAGTATATTAACATCTACTTTTATATTGCCATCTTTTGATACATATATAATCATATTATTTTTCATAAACTAACCTCCATTTTTATCTTATTAGTAATTACTTTCTATAAATTAGTACTTTATATTCTCATCAATATATTTTAATAATTGTCCAAGTGTTTTAGCATTATTATATTTCACTTGTACACCTTTCATATATAGTATACCAAAAAAAGATAAGTTTTTCCCAAATTTCGTCAAATTCCATATGGAAATTCGTTATATTTTGAACAATATTAATTACTTCCTATTCTTGCTCAAAAATAACCAACTGCTCTAAAACTTGAAAAAGAGGGATATGGTTATGTTCTTCAAAGTATTGGACTTCTTTCTGGAGAAATGCCCTACACTACCTTTTATGCTAGAAAAAGTTACATTGAAAATAATAAAGATGTAGTTAAATCATTTACTAAAGCCATTAATAAAGGTTTAGAATTTGTTAAAAATAATGATGAAATGAAAATTGC
>DJOC01000024.1 GCA_002439555.1 Caryophanales bacterium UBA6448
AAATCTCGAAAGAGATTTTTTTATTTGACAGTTTATAGATGAAAATAGTGTTTTTTTGGCATAAGTTAGGGAAAAATTAATTTTTTAAAAATGCGTAAGTTTTTAATTGCATTATAATAATTTATATTGTATACTAAGATTATACATGAACTTTTATACAGAGTATTATCTTTGAAAGGATTATATATGGATTTTGAAATTATTTTAAATGAGCTTAAAACTTGTTTATCTTTAGAGCAATCTAAAAATCTAGGACAAGAAAATTTGGATAAATTAATTGATTATACAATTAAAAATGGTAATAGGGAAATGGTATGGAGAATTGCTTTAAGTTATAGCAATTTTGATTTAGATTTTACTAAAATTATGTTGTATTTTATCGAGGCGAAAGATGAATTTTATGTAATAGAAACATTATATGCAGCAGGAGATGATAAGATAGATTTGAAATTATCTAAGAAAAAAGTATTAGAAACAAACGATAATGACTTTATAGGAAAAGTTATCGAGGATGTTAAATTATATTATGGTGTTAATAGTAATGAAGATTTAAATAAAATTATTGAAGAAGGTAATAATGATTAAATCTAAAGGATGGAATTGGAAAATGGTCGAGGATGATTTAAACTGTGTATGGAAAATACCAAGTATTGAGTCATATTATTTACTTGATAGGTGGAAAGGACTAGGCTTTAAATCTTTTCTAGACTTAGGTTGTGGTTTAGGAAGACATACTGTATTATTTGCAAGTAATGATTTTGAAACATATGGCTTTGATATTAGTGAAGATGGTTTAACAAGAGCTAAAGAATGGTTAGATTCTCTTGATTTAAAAGCAGATTTAAAAAAAGGTGATATGATTCATTTACCATATGAAGATAAAAGTTTTGACTGTATATTATGTAGAAATGTTATATCTCATCAAGATACTGAAGGAGTTAAACAAATAATTAAAGAACTTTATAGAGTTTTAAAGGATAATGGAGAATGTTATTTAACACTTGGTTCTAAATCTACGTGGGGATTTAAACAAACTTCTTGGCCTTTAGTAGATGAAAATACAAGACTTAGAATGGAAGAAGGTCCAGAATATAAAACACCACATTTTTATGCAGATTATGATTTAATAAAAACTTTATTCAAAGATTTTAAAATAGAGTTTATTAATCATATTGAAGATTTCTATGAATCAAATGGTAAAACATATTCATCTTTTCATTATCATGTATTAATAAAGAAAGTTAAGTAAATAAAAAAATATATTGTAAATTATTATTAAAAGGAGTGATAATAATGTCTTGCGAAGTAATAAGTAGATTTAATAGTTATGAAAGTGAAATATACAATCTTTGCCTTGAACAAAAAATTGATTATGAAAGAATTGATTATTTGTTAAAGCATGGAGCAAGTGCTAATGCAGTGGAAATTACAAAATTTAATGATGGCTATGAAGATAAAGAGTTACTATTTGTAGAATGCATTTTAGCGGATAAATATAGTTGTGAAGATTATATTCCTATAATAGACAAAGAATTTTACCTTAAATTATTAAATATATTTGTAGATAATGGACTTGATGTTGATAAATATGCTGATTTAATACTTTCATATATTCATTTTACTTATGATGATAAAGCATGCATTGAAATGACTAAAACTATACTTAATCATATAAAAAATAAAGATAATATTAATTTTGAAAATTCATTAGAAGATATAGCCATTGAAGTAAGTTACAATGATTGTTGTGTACAGAATCATAAGTATGCCAATAATTTATCAATAGTATATGAAATGATTGAAAATTTTTCTAAAAATGGTTCAAATCCTAATAATTATTATGAATGTGATAAAATATTAAATCAAACAATTAATAATATTAAAATCTTTTGTAAAGATATTAAAATAGATCAACCGAAAAAGTTTATTTGCGATGATATCGATATTTTTATAGAGTGTGAAAAAGATGTATTATGCATAGTAAATGAATTTGTTTTTGTAAATAATAATGATATTATTTCTAATTATGATTTATTAGAGGGCGAAAACTCTTTTGGAAACTCTTTAAAAGAATATGTTAAAAATGAAAAAATTCTTGATATTATTTTTAAAGATTGTCCAATTAAAACGGATTATACATCAACAGTACATACAACAATAATTATTATTAAATTAACAAATAATAAATCTATAAAAATTAAAACTGATGAAACAGTAAGTTTTATGAAAATTTTATTAAAGTAATTATTTTATTTGTTATAAATTATAAAAGTTTGTTTATTGTTAATAATTTTAACTAAATGTAAAAAAACATTTAGTTTTTTTAATAGTGAAAATATAGTATAATAGAGTTAACGAAAGGTAGTGTTGTATGAGTAAAGATATAAATGTAGTAGCGGCTTTAATTTTTAAAAATGATAAAGTATTAATCGCAAAAAGATCTACGGATAAAGATGCCAAAGGTAAATGGGAATTTCCTGGTGGTAAAGTCGAAGAAAATGAAGATGAAAAAACTGCAATAGAAAGAGAAATTTATGAGGAATTTGATGTAAAAGTTAAAGCAAAAGATTTTATATCACAAAGTACTTTTAATTATCCACATGGTAATGTAATACTTAAATTATATGAATGTGATTATATAGAGGGTAACTTTAGACTTCATGCTCATTCAGAATATGTGTGGGTAAAAATAAATGATTTATTAAATTATGATTTAGCTCCCGCAGATATACCTCTTGCAAAAGAAGTTATAGGAAGGTATTTATAATATGGATATCGAATTATTAAAAAGAGCAAAAATGTATATTGATGATATGTCTAATGGTATAAATCCAATTAGTAAAGCTAAAGTTTCAAAAGATGATTTAATTAATAATCCTAGGATAAGTAAGTGCTTGTTTTATGTTAGTTGTATTTTAAATGATTACCTAGTTAAAGAACTAAGAAAAAACGCAACCAAAGAATTTTATTTAACAGAGGATGAAAAGAAAAATTTTGTTTATAATGAAGATTTAATTGTAAGTAATTTGGCAAAAAAAATTAGTGAATTAAAGACTAGCGATGATATGAAAAATTTAAAATGTACTAGCATTAATAATTGGCTTTTAAGTTTGGGATATTTAAAAGTTGTAGAGCAAGATGGTAAAAATAAAAAGGTACCTACACAAATGGGAGAAAAACTTGGAATGTATACACAAGTAAGAAATGGTTATAGAGGCAGATATGAAGTAGTCTTATATAATAAAAATGCACAA
>DJOC01000047.1 GCA_002439555.1 Caryophanales bacterium UBA6448
ATTAAAACAGGGTATCCAAGTATAGATAAAACACATTTAAAGAATGTAAGTTTTTTAGACAAACATCCGATAGTTCCAAATATGAGTATTTATAACGGTATGGAACTTCTTTCAATGTTATATCGAAAAAATATTGCTGTTGATAGTTTAAATGTTAGTATAACGTATCAGGAATTATTAAATAGTGCTTTTAATATTGCAAAAGCATATAAGGAATTAGGAATAAAAACTGGCGATATTGTTGCAGTTTCAATGCCAAATTATTATGAAGCTATTTCGTGTTTTTTAGCGGCAAATAGTATTGGAGCAACATTAACATTTCTAAATCCATATTCATCAAAAGAGGAACTTATTAATTATTTAAATAAGTTTGAATCACCAATTTTGATAAATTATGATAAAGATGAAGAATATAACAAAGAAATCAAAGAAAAAACTAAAGTACGTCAAGTCGTTACACTTCAAAAAAGTGAAATTAATAGTACTTTAATTTGTAAAGATAAAAAAAGCATTCAAACATATACAGAGGAAGAATTTGAAAGTTATTCTAAATTAAACGGTAATGGCAATAGTGATTATTTAAATTTTAATGATTTATTAAAGGTGGGATCATACTATTCTGATAGCTTAAATATGAATGGGAAAGGTGAAACTGAAGCATTAATTTTATTTACAAGTGGTACAACAGGTGCACCAAAGAGTGTTGTATTAACAAATAAAAATGTCATAAGTGCAGCAATTTATTTAAAAAACACTTCGAAACTTAAAAATGCAGATAAAGAAAGTAGCTTAGTATGTGTACCATTTTGTTATCCTTATGGATTTTGTACATCAACTATAATGACACTTCTTTCTAATAGTAAAGCAATTTTAGGTCCTAATTTAAATATAAATAATTTAATTTACTTTTTAAGAAAAAATCCAAATAGAGTTTTTGGTTCTCCAGCACTATTAGAACTTATTAAAAGATGTACACCAGAGGGTGAAGATTTATCAAGTATTAGAGAATTTATTTCTGGTGGTGATTTTTTAACTGAAGCAAAAATTAAGGATGCAAAAGAATTTTTCAAAAACCACAATGCTAATGTTCAAATGCATAATGGCTCAGGTAATGCTGAAACTGTTGCTTGTGGTACAAATTCGGTTGGTCTTCCTATAAAAGAGGGAACTGTAGGTAAAATTCTTTATGGTGTTGACGCTATTGTTATGAATGAAGATTATACAAAAGAACTTAAATATAATGAAGAAGGACTTTTATGTGTAAGTGGTGGTAATGTATTTAAATATTACTATGGAGAGCCTGAAAAAACAAAGGAAGCATTCTTAACTTATAATGGTAAAAAATATTTCAAGACTGAAACAAGAGGTTTCCTAGATGAGGATGGTTACTTTACTTTAACTGGTAGAAAATCAAGATTTTTTATTCAAGCAAGTTTATGCAAAGTTTATTGTGACCAAATTCAAAATGTATTATCAAACATTGATGTAATCGAGGATGTTGCGGTTGTAGGTAAACCAGATAAAGAAAACCTATATGTACCATATGCTTATATAGTTTTAAAAGAGGATATTAAACCTTCCAAAGAAACATATGATTATATTATGGAAAACGCTTTAAAAGAATTTACTTTACCTGATGGTAAAAAAGTTAGTTTAAAATCTAATGAAGTGCCAGAATTTATTACTTTCTGTGATAAATTACCTAGAAAAGAAGATTCTGGTAAGATTGATTATTTAGCATTGGAAAGTGAAATAAATAATATTTCAAATAATGAATTTTCAAGAAAATTACAAAAGTAATATGTAATTTTCTTTTTTTGATGTTATAATATTCTTATATTATGATAGAGGTGTTAAGATGTTTGATGGATTAGGATTTACTTGCTGTGGAGTATTAATATTAATTATAGTCATAATTGCTTTTTTTTCAAAACAAATATATCGTTCAAATGAAACTACTATTTATAAAAAGTTAATAATATGTACTACAATTGGTTTGCTACTTGATATTTTGTGTACGATTACAACTGTTTATAGAAACTTCTTTGGCATTTTCAATGTAATTGTTTTGAAATCATATTTAGTTTATTTGATTAGTTGGCTTTATCTATTTACAATATACGCAAGAGAAATATCAAAGAAAAATGAAACTAAACTAGATTTATTTTTTCTTAAATTTATGTTAATTATTTCTGTAATATGTGTTTATATTTTGCCAATATCTTTAGTTGTTAAAGAGACTGGTAAAGTAAGATATACTACAGGCATGTCAGTCTATTTTACATATATTATATCTTTCATATATATATTGTTGATTGTCTTTTATACTTTGTCAAATTTAAAAAAAATTAAATCAAAAAAATATATACCAATATTTGCATTTGCGTTAATAGGTTCCTTGGCAGCTTATATTCAATTTACTAAACCTGAATTGCTTCTTATGACGTTTGTTGAAAGCTACATAGTTTTAATAATGTTCTTTACCATAGAAAATCCAGATGTAAAGATGC
>DJOC01000048.1:0-1346 GCA_002439555.1 Caryophanales bacterium UBA6448
CATTACCTTCGATAATTTTATCTACGATTATATAACCTATAATTGCTTTATCTTTTTCCGAAGAATAAACATATATTCTTTTATTACAATTTTTTTCACCAATACTTTTTCTTCGATATTCATATTTTTTTGTGCCTTCGAATATTTGATTTGCATATTTAGTTTTAATTGAAATTAACATTAATTCATTCATAAAACACCTCATAAATATTATAACACGGGTAGAGTGTTTTTAGAAATTTTAATTTGCTATATTTATCATCCGTGATATAATACATTTAATGAAGACATCAAGTCAGTAGCAATCTGTAAGCAGATGGAACATTGGACAGATAACAATAAAATAAGAAAGATGGTGAAAAAATGGGAAAATTATCAAATATGTTATATATGATTGACTTACTTAATACCGGTAATATTTATTCATTGAAGGAACTATCTCAAAAAATAGGTGTAAGTGAAAGAATGATACGTTATTACAAAAATGAAATATATAATAATGGTATTATTATAGAATCGTTTAAAGGACCAAATGGTGGATATTTTATGATTGACAAAGTCAAAAATTATATAAATGTAAATAAATACGATATAAAGTTATTAGAAAGTGTAAGAAATTTTTTAATTGAAAATAAATTTAAAAATGGAGAAAGATTTAATTGCTTTTTAGATAAGGCGGAAAAAATGTATTCAATCTGTGAGGAAAAAAGCAAATATACAACTAACATAACATTAGATAGTAATAATGAAATTGAAAAATTAATTGAAAATTCAATAAAGAAAGAAGATAAAATAGAGATAATATATAATGAGGTTGATGGTACACAAAATAAAAGAACTATTCATCCTTTATATTTATTTGAATATAAAAAAATTCAATATGTAACAGCTTATTGTGAATTAAGAAACGATATCAGACATTTTGAATTAAAAAGGATCAATATTATTAAACAATAAAGACAAAATATTTCAAAAAAGTGTGTTATAATTTTTTTGTGGGGTGAAATGATGGAAAATAAAATAATGTATAAGAATTATTTAAAATCACTTGAGCAAAAATACAATGCTGTTTGTTTTGATATTGATGGAACATTAACTCTAAAAGATTCTAATAACATTGATCCAAGAGCTATCAGTATGATAACTGACTTACTTAAAAGAAAAGTTCCAGTTGTTTTTATAACAGGAAGAGGGGAAAAAGGATTAGAATGTTTGAAAAAAGACATTTATAATCAAATAAAAAATAATGAGAATATTACAATTGAGGCATTAAAAAGAATATTTGTGTTAACAAATGATGGAGCAAGATTATTTTATAGTAAAGAAATAAATTATGATAGTTTTTT
>DJOC01000048.1:1456-6858 GCA_002439555.1 Caryophanales bacterium UBA6448
GAGCAAATAAAAATTTTAGTGAATTTTTTGATTTAAAGTTTTCTAAAGATTTAAAAGATGGAACAATTATTAATTTGCGAATGGTGTTTAATACTAGAAATGAAAAAATTATTAATGAAATATATGGAATACTTGAAAATCAACTTAAAGAAGAATATAAAGAACTATATGTTTCAAGAGGGATGTATAAAGACTTGCCAGTCATCCAAATAGGAACTTCAAGAAAAGATAAAGCAATTGAAAAAACTGAAAAGTTATTAGGAATTCCTCAAAATTCTATGTTAAGAATTGGTGATTGTGGCGACACAAAAGGTAATGATTTTGCAATGTTAAATTGTAATCAGGGATATAGTGTGGATAAAACAAGTAATGATGATAATTCGTGTTTTCCCATTTATGATAATAAAGGAAATATTCTAAAAGGAGTAGATGCTACCCTTTATTTAATCAAAAAAGCTAAACTATTACCTACGGTTTGCCTGGAAAAAGCAGATAAATCTGAATATCAGTATCATTTTGCAAAAGTTGAAAAGCATATTGTAATTTGAAGACAAAAACTATTGAAAAAGTATAATAATTTAATCAATTTAAATTTTGATGATTGCTTCGGAATTGATGATTTATTTGATAAAAACAGTGGTAGTATTAAAATTCCAATGTACGAATTTGAATTGCTAGAAAATAGTCCTTTAAAAGATTTTTGGTTAATGCAAAAAAATAATTGTCAAGCATATTCAATGAGGGATGATAACAATTATTTATTAAGGGGTTCAAGCACTTATTACTATTTATTAGCAAATAGAATTAGTTCAAATGGTGAAGATTTTACATTAAAAAGTGATGTAATAAATTGGTATGATAATTATTTAAGTTTTCTCGATAATGCTATTAATTCTGTAGCAACAACAAAAAATGTTAATTATCAAATTAATAAAAAAATGATACTTGGAATACTAGATAATTGTAGAAACATATTACTAGTTTTGTTAAATCATAATTTAATATCTAATCGTTTTAATGAAAACGTTCTTTTAGATATTTCTACAAGAAATGAAGATTGTGTTTATGAATTATATTCAACATTATATAATGTTGAGAAAATGATAAGTAATATTTGCTTTCAAGAAAATTTTATTGTTACCGATAGTATGATACAAGAATGCTTGTTAAATACTAAAAAAATAATGTTGTACAATCTAAAAAATGAATTAAAAAATCCAGAAAAGCAAGATTATTCAAAAGATTATAGAACATATAGGGAAATAGATAATTTTGCAGAAAACTATATTGCCGTATCTTTGTATGAAGAGAAATGTAACAGTAAAGATGTAATCAATGCGTGTGGATTATCTTATGGAGGAATTGAATTACCGGTAATTGCAAAGATAATAAATGAAAATAGAATTAATAAACTACTATTGTTGAAATTTAATAAAGAAGTTTCGGGTTATTCAAATAAACAACTTTTGGATTTAAGAAAATTTAATATTAATAATTATGGGGGATTATTAAACAGTCAAAATTTTAGAAACACAAATGTTGATATATTCGATGATAATGTTTTAACTGGTAAAACATTACAATTATCAGTGAATTCATTATATGACAGTAATATTAATGTGAAAAATATTTGTATAGTTAGATATCCAAGCATTAATAGACTAGACCAAATGTTTATGGGAAATACGTGTGCTATAGACTATAATTTGTTTTTTAGTTATATTTATGGATTATGTTTTAATAGTCCTTATAGTTGGAAGGATAATGAGTGGAAGAAAAATAATGGAAAATATGATTATACAGATTCGTTGGGAATTTTTGATTTGAATAGGAAAAAAATAATTGAGTGTTTAATTAAAAATCACGATTTTAGTGAGTGTAGTGAAGTTGGAGAATATAAAAGGAGACTAGTATGAGAGTAGTTAGTATTGGAGATTTAGTTTTAGATTATTATTATAAAAATGGAAAATTAATTGGTGTTAATGGCGGAATGAGTAGCCATAATATTATTGCAAATTTAACAAAAAGAAAAATCTCTACAGCCGTATATGGAGTTTCTGGCAATGATATACAAGGCAAAATTGCTAACTTAAGTTTAAAAAAATTAAATGTTGATGTAAGCGGAGTATTAATTAAAGATAATATTAAAACAAGATGCTTTCACGTTTCCTATGATGAAGAAGGTTTTATTTCTAAAAAAAGATGTCCAAAATGTAGTGAAAAAAGATGGTATGAAGAAAGTAAAATTGATACAGAATATATATTTAAAAATATACAAAATGATGATATTTTAGTCTTTGATAATTTAAATGATAAAAATATTGAAATTATAAAAAACGTTTCTAATAAAAAAATAATTGATATAGGTCAGTATTTTGAATTTGAAAATTTATCTAAAGAGGACATTATAATTAAATTAAATTATAATTATGAAATAATTAATTTTAATGAAAGAGTATCAAACTACTTACTTAATAAATTAAACTTAAAAAATAATATTGAATTATATAATTTACTGAATGCAAAATTAATAACTATTACTCGTGGTGAAAATGGTGCAAGTTTTATATATAGTAATAAAGAATATAAATTTAATTTAAAAGAAAAAAGTGAGGTTATTGATTCTTCGGGAGCAGGGGATGCATTTTTATCTAGTATAATACTTGATTATATAAAAAATAATTTTGAATTTAATGAAGACCTTTTTCCAAAATGGTATGAAAATTCAAATAAACTTACTAGCAAAGTTGTATCTAAATTTGGTGCAAGAGGACATTTAAATCCATTATATAAAATTAAAAAAATAGATAAAGTTTGTACTTGTGAAAATTTTGAATATAATGAAAGAAGAAAAATTAAAAGATGTAATATTAATATAAATAATTTGGAAGCAAGGGTTATTAATGCTATTAACTCTAATGCTTATGATAAGTTATTAGATATTAATTTTGATAATAGTAAAAGTTATTTATTCATTGGAACTGGTGGTTCTTTTGCCGGGGCAGTGTTTGCCTCATCAGTTATAAATTACTTATTTGGTGCAAGTACTTATTCATTGTACCCAAGAGATGCATTTTATAGAAATAATACCAATATAGATAAAACATTTTTATTTTCATATTCAGGAACGACTAATGATATAATTCAAAGTGTTAAAGATTTTGATAAAAATAATGTGTATGTAATTACAAAAGGTCAAGTGCAAAATATTGTAACAAAAACAGGTATTATGAAAAATAATATAATTACCTATAGGACAAGTACGAATAAAGGTAAAGAAAGAGGTTTTTTATCTTTTGAGGGAGCTTTAGCACCATCTGCATTATTTATGAAATTATATTTACAAAAGACTAATAGTGATATTGATATAAATAATTTTATTAAGGATTCTATGAGTTATTGGAGTAATAAAGTTCAAAAAGAAGTTAATAAAAAATTTATTGAAAGTGCTATTAATCATAATAAAATAATCAATGTTTTTCGAGGAGATTATAGTAACTGTGCAAGTTATGATTTAGAAAGTAAACTTATTGAATCTGGTATATTTAACTGTATTATTCACGAAAAGAAGAATTTTTCTCACGGAAGATTTATTAATTTTGAAAATATGAATAATAAATGTGCAATTTATTTTAAACAAAAGACTACATCAAAATATGATGAAGAATTATTAGATTATTTAGGTAGTGAAATTGCTATTTTTGAAAGTAAATACGATGGCCTTTTAGCGGAATTTGATTTATTAATTGCATCACAATTTATAATATATCAAATAGGTAAGTTATTAGATATTGATGTTTCAAAACCTAATTACACAGATGATGCAATGAAAATCTATTTTTATAAAGGACAGTTATAAATAATATGACTGATAAAGTATGTAAGTAAAACATACTTCTTTTTATAGTTTAGTTACGAACAAATATTCTTGATTTATAAAAAATAGTGTGTTATTATTTTAATGTAGTCCAAAATGGTTTATAATTAATTAGTAGGAGGTAAAGATATGTATCGTTATATAATAGGAAAGGTTACAGAGCAAGAGAGTAATAATATTACTTTAGAATGTAATAATGTTGGGTATCAAGTTTTTGTATCTAATCCATATTCATATGAACTAAATAGTGAATATAAGGTTTATTTATATAATCAAATTAGGGAGGATGAAAATTCATTATATGGTTTTAAATCTAAAGAGGAGTTAGAACTATTTTTAAAACTAATTAATGTTAAAGGATTAGGCCCTAAAATGGCTAATGGATTTTTTGCAACAGGTAGTGTTAAAGGTATTGTTGATGCTATAAATAGAGAAAATATTTTATATTTAACAAAGTTTCCTAAAGTTGGTGAAAAGATTGCTAAACAAATTATTCTTGATTTAAAAGGTAAAATCGAGATTGAAGGAGATGTCAGTGATGATTCTACAGCTGATTTATTTGAAGTTTTAGAGGGATTAGGTTATAAGACTAGTGAAATTAATAAGGTTATTAAAAATGTTGATTCTTCTTTAAGTGTGGAAATGCAAGTTAAAGAGGCTCTTAAACTTTTATTGAGGTAATATGAGAATTGGTATTGATTTTGATAATACAATTGTAAACACATCAGTTACATCGAAAAGATATTTAGATAAGCATTTACCCGGAAATAATTTAAATAGTTATCACGATTTATCTAAAAATGAAGGACTAGAATTTTTCTATAAATATTATAAAGATATTACAAATAGCCTTGAAGTTTATGAAGGTGTATATGAAGCATTTTCCTTTTTTAAAGAAAATGGAATTGAGATCGCTCTTTTAACAGCAAGAGGGGGAGGATGCCCTGAAATAATTGATTTAACTAAAGAGTATTTAGAAAAACATAAGTTATATTTTGATAAATATATTTTTAAGGCTTTTCCTAAAGGTAAAGAGGCAGTAGAATATGGGATTGATTTAGTTATTGATGATACTTTAGAAGTAATTGAGGATGTTAGAAACCATAATGTTGAAGCATTACATTTTGGAGTAGATATTAAAAATTGGTATGAAGTTATAGATTTTGTTAGGAGGAAATTGGATGGACAGAATATTAGATGCAAATGAACAAAATGAGGAAGTTTTCGAAGAAAATATTAGACCGCAAAGGTTATCAGAATATGTTGGTCAAACTGAAATAAAACAAAATTTAGATGTTTTTATTAAAGCTGCTAAAATGAGAGGACAAGTACTAGACCATACTTTACTTTATGGTCCTCCGGGACTTGGTAAAACAACTCTTGCACATATTATTGCTAATGAAATGGGAACGAATATAAGAACAACTTCAGGACCAGCAATGGAAAAACCAGGAGATCTTGCTGCAGTACTTTCTTCACTTGAACCAGGGGATGTTTTATTTATTGATGAAATTCATAGACTTCC
>DJOC01000048.1:6983-23974 GCA_002439555.1 Caryophanales bacterium UBA6448
TTTACTTTAGTTGGAGCCACTACTAGAGCGGGAGACCTTACTTCGCCACTTCGTGATAGATTTGGTATTGTAAATAAACTTGAATATTATACTGATGATGAACTTGCGGGTATTGTTAAAAGGACTAGTAAAGTTTTAGATATGCCAATCGAGGATGATGCAGCATTAGAACTTGCAAAAAGAGCAAGAAAAACGCCAAGAATTGCTAATAGACTTTTCAAAAGAGTATCAGATTTTGCTTTAGTACTTGGTAATGGACATATAACTTTAGATATTACTAAAGATGCTTTAAAAAGATTAAAAGTTGATGATTATGGACTTGATAGTATTGATATAGAATATTTAAAAAGTTTAATTGAAAAGTTTAATGGCGGACCTGTAGGTATTGAAACTATTGCAACATCTATTGGTGAAGAGGTATCTACAATCGAGGATGTAGTAGAACCATTTCTTTTACAAGAGGGTTTTATAAAAAGAACTAAAAGTGGTAGAGTGGCCACTGAAAAAAGTTATGATCACTTAAAGATTGATTATAATAAATCTTTATTTTAGAAAGGGTAAGTTATGTTAGAACAAATAATAAGTATTATAGTAATACTTTTAATCAGTTATGTAATAAATTTATTAATTGATAAGTTTATTAAAAAGGTTATGGATAAAAAGAATAATAAGAATTTAAAAACTATTTTAATATTTTTTGATAGACTTAAAACAGTTATAGTTTTTGGAATAGGTGTAACTCTTTGTTTATCAAAATTTAAAATGTTTAAATCACTTTCTGTTACATTACTTTCTGCCGTTGGAATATTAACTACTATTTTAGGTTTAGCAGCCCAAGAGGCTCTTAAGAATCTATTTGGTAGTATTTCACTTTTATTTTCACATCCAATTGAGGTAGGAGATAGAGTTCATATTTTAGAAAAAGATATTTCAGGCACCGTTTTAGAGGTATCAATGAGACATACTATTATCAAAGGTTATAATAATCAAAGATATATTATTCCTAATAGTGTTTTAAATACATTAACAATTGAAAATTATGATTATAAAGAAAGTAAACATTGCTCATTTATGGAATATGGTATTTCTTATTCTGCAGATTTAGATAAAGCAATAAAACTTGCAAAAGAGGAACTTAAAAAATTATATAAAGATGCCAATTATGATGTAAATGTTAAAGTAATAAGATGGGACTCTTCAGCAATTATAATTAGATGTTATGTATGGGGAAAAGATATTAGTGAAAGCTTTGAAAATAGTTGCAAATTAAATGAAAATTTAAAGAAAACATTTGATAAAAATAATATTGAAATACCTTACAACTATATAAATGTTATTAATAAAAAATAAATTCGTTGTAGTTTGTTTATCTAGATTTTTTCAAGGCAAACAAATTGCAATTAAAAAATTGCTATGATATAATTATTAGGGTGAAGGTAGTAAATGAAAAAAGTAATTTTAAGGGTGTTTCTTATAATATATATATTGTTTATCGTATTAACTACTTTTCTTTTATTAAAACAAAATGAATATAAAGTTTCAATCATTAAAAGTAAAAGTGTTTTTGTTTTAAATAATGATTTATACGTATCCAAACTTAAAAATAAATACGAAGTTAATGATGGAATCTATTATGCAGATAAGCGTGGTAAAATATGTAATTCAAAAATTATAGCAATAAATAATAGCAATTATATACTAGATAATAATGAAAGCATTACTAAAAAAAATATTATTGGAACTAAAGATTATTTTAAACTACCTTTAATTGGATTACTATATAAAGTGTTTACTATGAAATATGTATATTTATTAGTGGTTATTTTGCCTATATTTATTTGCTTTATTTATGAGATATACCAAATAATAAAAGAAATTAAAAGGTAAAAAATGAAAAAGAAAATAGTTTACATAGTTTTTGCTTTAATACTCATTATTGTTTTTTGTAATTCCTCTTTTGGAAGATATGTATATTATAAAATTAAAGATAGTTATTTAGCCTCAAAAAAATTTTATTTTAACAGTGATAAACTTACCTCTAATCATCGAGAATATGTTATAAATAATTGGTCTGGTGTTGATACATATCAATTTTTAATAGGCTTAAATAGTAGCAAAAATAATTATGAACATGCAAATAGTGATATAAATTATGAAATATCTTATACGTGTTCAGATAATGCTAATTGCTCTATCAGTAAAAATGAGGGTACAATATATGAAAGTAGTTCAAATGATAGTTTCGTAGCCACAATTGCTCCATCAGTTGCTCTTAAAAATAATGATGAAATTTGGGTGGATATTGAAGCAAAAAGTACATATCCGTATAAAAAAACTTTAGGAGCAAAATTCATTTTAAAAGTTGGAATACCAGGAATATCTTATGAAATAAAGGATGAAAAAAATAGTCCATATTTTAATTTAAGTGTTACAAATACAACTAATTATTATCTAGTAAAAGAGGCATTTGGTAACTATAATATTGATGATAGAATTGATTATCAAACTTATGAGTCTCTTTCAGAAAATGATAAGAGTAAGTGTGCTCTTCCTCTTATTAAATTAGAATTTGATCCTAAAGAGGTAATTCTTGATTTAACATCTAGTGCATTTTTAAATAAAGAAGATTATACCGTAACTACAATTGATGGATATGAATATATAAATAGTATTAGTTTTAGAATTAATTTGGAGGCTAGTGAAGTAGTAAAGTTTTATAAAGCAAATACAAGCAAAGATTATACTTATCCATTAGTTAATGAAAATTCAATAGTGGATTTTAGTTATAGTCAATAAAGGAGTAATATGAGCAGTACAGAGAAATATTTTAAATTTTTTAAAAATTTTATAAGAGATTATTCAAAATTAGTTTTGTCATCATTTTATAAAAGTAGTCTTATTAAAGATTTGGTGGCGGAATATATAAATATTAGATACTATAATTTATATGAACAAAAACATAAAAGTAATTCTAAAAATTTACAATACTATTTAGAACTTAAATGTAAAGAATTAATAAATGTCTATGATAAAGATTTAGTAAGTAAATCACTTTATTTTATTTGGTATATAACTTATTTAGATAATATAAATAAATGTGATAATATTAATGATTTAATTGAAAATATTATTACTAGTAGAGAAAAGATTCTTTCTCTTAACGATGATATTAAAAAAGAGTTAAGTGATTTAATTAAAACTTTTGTTAAACAAAAAGAAGAATTTTTTATGACATTTGAATCTAAAGAATTTATCTTAAATGATGAAAAGACTAGTAATAGAAAAGTATTTATCGAAACTATAAATTATAATATTAAATTTCCTAAAATTTATAGTACATATTCAATAAATAAAGTTTTTAAAAGTGATATTATAAATGAAAATATAAATTTTATATTATATAATATGGTAGCAAATAGAATATTAGAAAATGTAATTTACTTTATTTATGATATTTATTTTATAGTTTCTTTTCCAATATCAATAATAGAGAAAAAGGATAAGTTAAATAGATTATTTGAAATTATTGATAATGATGTGATTAAAAATAATATTGTTATAAATATAAAATATGCAGATTATATAAAAAATAAGGAATTATTTAATGAATATATTTCTTTAGGTTATAATTTATCATTGGAACTTGATGAGACTTTTGAATATACAGAGAAAAATTTAATATGGTTATCAGCATTTAAATATGTTTTAGGAAATAGTGAATTGATACCACAGGACAAGTTAATTGAAAGGTAGGGTAGTATGGATACATTTTTTAGATTCTTATATGAAATTTTAAATCAATTTTTTTCAGGAATAATTATGGTACTTAAATCAATTTATTTAGGTATAATTAATATGTTTAATATTCCTGAATATGTTAAAATTATAAATTTTTATAAAGACGATTTTAATGCACCAGAGTGGATTTTAGTTGTTATATCAATTGTAAGTTTACTTGTTATTGTCGCATTTATTTTTGCTTTTATATATTTCTTAATAAGAAAATATATTAGATTTAGAAAAACTATTGTTGAGCAAGAATCACTCCTTGAGGAAGTTGCTTCCCTTAATAAGCAAGTAGCAAGTTTAATGGAAGAAAAAGAGAGTATTTTAGCAATGAAAGTATCTCATTTAGGATTAAAACCAAATGAAGAAGAAACCGAAGAAAATGTCGAAGCAGAAAAGAAAGATACTGATGTTACAAAAAGTAGATTCCCTAAACTTACCGCAGTTGATATTGAATATGCAAATTACAAAATTAAAAATTATGGAAATGCTTTCACTTTAGAGGATTTAGTTTCTGATTTCCGTAACTTTGCCGCTTCACAGTTAAAACTATATTATAAACCAGAAATGATAAGATTATTTATATCTTCACTTGCCTCAACTAAACTTGTAATTTTGCAAGGTATTTCGGGAACAGGTAAAACATCACTTGCTTATGCCTGGGGAAAATTTTTAAAACACGATTCTTGTGTTGCCTCAGTTCAACCATCTTGGCGTGATCGTACTGAACTTTTTGGCTATTTTAATGAGTTTACCAAGAAATTTAATGAAACTGATGTTTTAAGAGAACTTTATGTTGCAGGTTATACAGATGATATTTATACAGTAATCTTAGATGAAATGAATATTTCCAGAGTAGAGTATTATTTTGCCGAAATGTTATCTATTTTGGAAATGCCTAACAAAGATGAATGGATAGTTGAACTTGTTTCATCATCTTGGGCTGATGATCCTAAAAATATTGTTGATGGTAAACTTAAAATACCTGCGAATGTATGGTATATAGGAACAATCAACAACGATGATTCAACATTTATGGTAACTGATAAAGTATATGACCGTGCTATGCCAATTGATATAAATGATAAGGGTGAGGTTTTTGAACCGGTGGATACACCTGCAAAAGATATTAATTATACTTATTTAGATTCTTTATTTAAGGATGCTATGGAAAATCATCCCGTAAGTGAGGATACATTAAATAAAATAAATGAAATGGATGATTATGTAATAAAACATTTTCGTATTGCCTTTGGTAATCGTATTGTTGCTCATATGAAAAAATTTGTCCCAGTATATGTTGGCTGTGGTGGTGATGAAGTTAATGGCGTAGATTACTTTATAGCAAGAAAAATTCTCCGTAAATTTGAACAATTAAATATTTCCTATATTAGGGATGAAATTGATGGATTTATTGAATTTTTGGATAAGACATTTGGCAAAGGTAAAATGAAGGAATGTGAAGAATATTTATTAAGACTTAAGAAACTAACTTAATAGGAGGTAAAAATGAATGAACTTGATATTATAAATCTTTATAATAATGAAACAAATAAACATTTAGAAAATTTTAATGAAAAAATTAATTCTAATTTAAAAGTATCTACATCCTTTGATAAAACTGAAAATGATGTACAGTGGCTCGATATTATGGAAGATACAATAAGATATTTAGATAATATTTTAAGAAATCCTAATAGATTTATTATTAATGAAGAAGATATTGTTAAAGTTGAACTTGCTCGTAGAGTAACTGTAGAAAGCATTAAACATTTATCCAAAAATACTAATTTAATTCAAGATATTGATAAAAAAACGGGTGATGTTAGACCTTCGAAAATTCTTAACATTAATAAAGAAGAAAGTTTTAATACTTATGAAAATAGATTTATATATTCTCTTATTAAAAATATGCAATTTTATATAAATAGAAAGAAAAAAAATATTATGGAGGATTCCTCAAGTTCAAAAGAATTTAAACAATTTGAATATAATGCAAATTCAAAAATGGGCAAAGAAAACATAGATTTGTCATTAGTTATTAATTCTAAAATTGATGATAGTAAGAAAAATCGTGATGAAGATGGACTAACTATTAAACAGAGAATTGAAAGGTTAGAACTTCAGATAAGCGATTTAACGTGTACGGCTGTTTATCAAAATATTGATAAAATGCATATATCTTTAGTTACCTCTCCGATTAAAAAGACAAATGTTATTTTAAAAAATGTTAATTTCCAATATGCTGTTAAATTATGGAATTATATGCAAGAACATTTTGATGATTCAGTTAGTAAGAAAAAAGGTAAAAATGATTATGAAGATAATAGTATAACTAAAAAAATGATGGATGAATCATTTTACTTAGATTATTTAGTGTTAAATACAATTGATAATGCTGGGAAAGTAAAAGAAAAAGATACTAAAGAGTTATCCGAAGCTATTGTAGATAATATGCTTGAAAAAGTAATAAATTTAGATTCAAATATTAGTAAAGAAGATTTACAAAAATTAATTGAATCAAAATATCAAGTTATAAAATATAAAATAGTTGTAAATGAATCACAAATAGAAAAAATATTTTCTAAATATATTGATAAATATTTAGATAAAATTGAAAGAATAAAAATGTAGGTGGTAAAGTTGATAGAAAAAATTAAAAATAATAAATTTATTAATATATTTATAAAAATTATCAAGGCTATAGTAACTTTGTTTATAATATTTGTTGTAAGTATTATATTTATTCAAAGAATTTCTGATAATAAAATCACTTTAGGAGGAATAGGAATTTACACTATAATTACTCCTTCGATGGTTCCAAAATATAATATTGGTGATATGGTTATTACAAAAAAAGTAGAACCTAGCAGTTTGAAAGTTAATGATGATGCAATTTATATGGGTGAAAAAGATGATTTTAAGGGAAAAATTGTAACTCACCAAATAATTGATATTGAAACAAAAGATGGAAAATTATATTTTCATACAAAAGGTATTAATAATGATTTAGAGGATCCTCTTGTATCAGAAAATCAAATAATGGGAAAAGTTATATATAAAAGTATTATATTAAGTTTTATTAGTAAAATAGTTAATAATTCTTATGGATTTTATTTTGTAATCTTTATACCTTTTGCAATACTTGTTGCAATGGAAATAATTGATATAATCGAGGATAAAAAAGATAGAAAAAATGATGAGTAGGTTAACATGGCTACGAAAAAGAAAAAAATATTTAAAAAAATTAGATTAAAAACAATCTTTTTATTAGCGCTTACTTTAGCCTCAAATAGTTTTGCTTGGTTTATATATTCTACAGAGGTTTCAAGTAGTATTTCTACAAGGGTAAGAGAGTGGAAAGTTACATTTGATGTTGATGGTCAAAAGGTAGAAAAAGAAATAACCATTAATATAGATTCTTTATATCCGGGAATGCCTACGCATACGGAAGTTTTTACCGCATCTAACTCCGGAGAAAGTAAAGCAACATTTGTTTATGAAGTAAAAGAGGCTAATGTTTTGGGCGATAATCTTTTAAATTCAATTACCGGTAATGATAAAATCTTAGAGTATTTGGAAACTGCTTACCCCTTTAAAGTTAAATTATCCTCTTCGAATAACTCTATTGAAATAAACGGTCAAGAGCAAATAACTATTGATGTTTCTTGGCCTTATGAATCTGGTAATGATGAACTTGATACTTATTGGGGTAATAAAGCGTATGATTTTCATAAGGCTAATCCAGACAGTCCAAGCATAGTTTTAGTCATAAAAATAAGTGCATCCCAAATTAATGAAACATAAAAAAGGGCTTTTTTGAAAGCCTTTTTTTTAAACAATTTGGGTAAATGATAAGTTTACTTTTAAATCGGTAGATCCAAGTAAAGTAGCATTTGTATCTTCCTCGTTTGTCATAACACTATTTTCAGATTCATCCCAATATATATAAACTCTTATATTAATAATTTGGTTATTATCTTTATGAAAAACTTCTTTTTCAATGTAACCATTTGCATCAGTGGATTCAATTCCATTTACTTCATATTTTTTAATTTTTAAATCTTTTACAACTGCATTATCTGCATTTTCTAAAGTTATTTTATATTTAAAAGAAACATCTGCCTGGGTAGCATCAATAATTAAATCAAAATATCCTTCACTCGTAGGGGCAATAACATCACTAGCAATGTGTTCAGATTCTAAAAAAGTAGGTTTGATTTCAGTTTCAAGGTTTTTATTATCGCGAATATCTTCATTATTAACAATTATTTTCCATCTTGCAACTTTCATATTTGCATTTCCTTGTGCACTCGTTATATATTTTGCATAACTTTCGGTTACAAAAAAGACACATAATGTAAGGGAAAATATTATTAGTAAAGAATAAATTACTTTCCTCATTGCTCACCTTCCTACTATAAAAATTATATCACAAATAAAGTGTATAGTATAGTGTAAAGTGATTGCATTATGAATAAATAACTATTTACAATATGATAAAATGTTATTGTAAAGGAGAGTTTTATGGCAAAAGAAGTTATTGTAAATGCTAAAAAAATAAAAAAAAGAAAACAATTTTTTAAGATAACCAAAATAGTTTTAGCGTGCTTATTACTTTTTTTGATATTTGCTTTTATTATATTAAATATTATTTATAAAGGTGGTAAATTTACTGTATCACTTGATAAAAGACTTGCTCTTGATAGTAAAATAGTTCTTTATGAAGATAATGAAATTAAAGAGGAAAAGAGGAAACTTGAGGCGAGAGATTTAGAATTTATGGATAATATATCAATAGATTGGATACCACAAAATATTGATAGTGAGGCAAATGGCTCTCATAATGGGGAAAACTATATTGCTTATACATTTTATATTCAAAATAATGGTGAAGAAAATATTAATTATTGGTATTCTGTAGTAATTGATGATGTTATAAAAAATGTTGATGAGGCTGCAAGAGTAATGGTTTTTCTAAATGGAGAAAAGACAGTATATGCTAAAAAGTCTTCGTATACTAATGAAGAGGAACCAGGTACTAAAGCATTTTATTCAAAAGATACGGCAGTTTTAGAGCAAAGGAAAGACTTTTCACCCGGAAGTATAGATAAATTTACTGTAGTAATTTGGCTTGAAGGTGATGATCCTGATTGCAATGATAATATACTTGGGGGAGAAATTAAAATGCATATGGAAATAAGAGGAGAATATAAGGATGGCAAAGAGTAAAAAGAGAAAACAAAAAGAAAGAAAGTATAGATTGTTTTATTTAATGCTTTTATTATTAATAACGGCATTATCATTATCAGTTTCATCTTATGCTTGGTTTACGACAAATAGACTTGCAAGAGTTGATTTATTAAATGTAAATGTAAGAGCTCAAGGTGGAATTGAGGTATCCACTGATGGGATAAACTTTAAAGGTGCTATTAATGTAAATGATATCGTAAGTGCAAGAAACACTTATCCTACAAGTTTAAATCAAATACCTAAAACATTAGAACCAGTATCTACAGTGGGAAATGTTTCTAATGGACTTATAAATATGTTTTATGGTAAAGTTGAGAATAATTTGAATGGTGATTATATTTTAACATCTCAAAAAAATGTTGAAAAAGAGGGCTTTGATGAAAATAGTGATGGCAAGTTTATAGCATTTGATTTATTCTTTAAAACAAGCGAAAATACAAGACTTTATTTAACACCACAGTCAGTTATTACTTATGCAGGAGATTATTCAGTAGGTATTGAGAACGCTATGAGAGTCGCTTTTGTATACGAAGGAAATACTTTTACAGGTAATAGCACTGCAAATATCCAAACAATGATGACAAATAATTCTAGTGATGTATATATATGGGAACCAAATTATAATAAACATACTTCCTCAGGAGTGGCAAATGCTAAAAATACTTATGGTATTAATATAAATGAGGATTCATCTTATGTACCATATGATGGAGTTAAAAATGAAGTTAGTGCTTCACTTGGAATAAAAGCAAGTAGTGCAAAAGCAAGTCTTTATCCAACATTATTTGAAACAGTAAATATATCATATTATACTAAGACTGATTTTAGTGAAAATGTTGAGATTTTTTCACTTAACAGGGGTATAACTAAAATAAGAATATATATGTGGATTGAAGGTCAAGATGTTGATTGCGAAAATGATGCCTCAGTTGGTAATATTTCTTTAAATTTACAATTTAGTAAGAACCCAAATTAATTTACATCAAAAAAATCTTATGATATAATTTATTATAGAGAAGGTGATGAGAAAAAATGCAAAAGTTGTTAAAAAATAAAATGCGTTTTTTTACATTACTTTTTTTCTTTGGAGTTTTACTTTTATTAAACTTCACTTATTTTAAAACTTATTCTGATCGTATAATTGATTTTGCTTTAGATCCTGATTATGTTCAAAGTGGCATCGTGGATAGTACTGTATATGTAAATGACTTAGATAGTGATTATTACTATTATATGGGTTTGAATTTCACCTCAAATGATGGCACTATTCCAACAAAGGATAATAAAAATATTTATAATGATACAAATCTTGTTCAAGTAAAAATAACTTATAATTCTACTGATGAAAAGGGAAACGTTGGTTATGTATCATTATCCGAAAGACAAAATAAGTATATTTATTTTAAAACATATTATGTAAATAATAATAATACCGAAGATAAAAGTGATGATTATATTGAAATATTATTAATTGATAATCCTTTTTCAGATAGACCTAATGATAAAGGTTTTAATGGTTGGGTTACAAATTATAATGGAGCCAAAATTTCCTATGATTCAACTTATTATGAAAGATGGGTTAAAGTACCTATTACTTATGAAAATGATAAACCAAATAAAATTGATATTACTTTTAATGCCTCTTGGACACAGGCAACTACTTATTTAACTAACGGAAGACTTAATAATATTAATAATAATATTAAAGCAAGAAATATGGTTAAGATAGATACTGTTACTTACATCTATGACGATTATAATATGAATGGTTTTTATAAGAAAATAACCTTAAATAGAAATACGTCTTTATCTGGTTATTATGATGAATATGGAAATAGTTATAGTAACTGGGATAATTGTTCATATTGGTCTGATGCTTGGAATGGCAGTGGATGTCAAGTTTATGATTTAATAGATAATGATGAAAATTATACTGATGGAAATGAATACTACAAATTAGATTATACAATGACTTTAGTCGATCCCTCTGAACTGGGAATAACTAAAACGCTAGTTGTTAATCCAGAGTATGATATAAATATGAGTTCTTACTATGAACTAGTTAATCTTTCTTATGGTCAAAGTGAAGATGGATATTATGATAATCAAGGTAATACTTTAACAGGTAATTGTACTTCTTCCTCTTGTGAAGTGTATAGTTTAATTCAATACTATGATGAAAATGGTAATCAAAGTAAAGTCACAGAAAATAAGGAGTATTATTATTTAGTTACTAGAGATACAAATATAGTTGTTATCAATAGTAATGTACGTGGAACTTTATCAAATAATAATAATTATCCATTTACGCTTACTGGTGTAAATAATGGAAATAATTATAATACTAGATGGACTGCCTCAAATGCGATAAATATTTATGATGATACTGTTATTGAAAATATTGAACTTAGAATTAATAATAATTTATCTAATACATCTGTGATAAATCCCCCCACTAATACATCAACTTCCGGGGTACTTTATGCAAGGTATAATAATGTTAAAATAGGAAGAACTATAAGAAGAAGTGGTAATTATTTTACTTTAAGATCTATTGTTGGTGGTAATAATTCCTCAACTGGATCAAATAATAATCCGACTAAAAATAAACTTGTAATTGAAAGTGGAAAATATGGAAGCATAACTCTTGCAAATGGAGCACAAACTGGTACAGGAGGAAGTAGCTTATACTTAAATAATAAGGCTGTATATGGTAATGATTATGATCGCGTAAATAGTGATAATGATAATTTAACAGTAACATATTGTGCAGCAGGATCTTGGAGTGCTAGAGTATATGGTAGTACAAATAGTGATTCAAGTAGTGATGTAAGTTTTGATTTAACTGTAAAAAGTGGTTCATTTGGTACTGGTAAAATTGATTTAACCACTGGTATTTATGTTGGTGGAAGATATGGTGGAACTCAATATGCTGTAAGAAAGGCTACTATTGAGGGTGGTTATATTTATAATTTAATCGGAGGACCTATTAGTGCTACAAATAGGGCAAATTATAATGATATTTATATTTATATGACTGGTGGTAGTGTTGATATGATTACTGGTGGTGCTGGTACAACTGCTACCTATGGTAATAGAATTGTTCAGGTGACTGGAGGAACTGTTAATTATAGCGTTTTCGGAGGTTCTAATGGTCAAGATGGTAGTAATGGTGATGGAACCTTAAATGGAAGTACCTATGTTTACATCGGAGGTAATAGTGTAATCGGAGAAACTTCTTTAGTTAATAATAATTCTACTTTATGGGGTGCTGAAGCCGGTAGTGTATTTGGCAATGGTAATGGAAATACTTCTGCGGATTCTATTGGTTCTTGTGATAATTCCACAATTATAATTGATGAAAAAGCAATGATTAATCGAAATGTTTATGGTGGAGGAAATTATGGTGCAACAGGTATAAGTAGTACTAATTCTTCTTCGAATACTACGATAATAATGAACAACGGAATTGTAAAAGGCTCATTATTTGGTGGTGGGAATAGAAATGGTGCAGGATCAGTAAATAAAACAGCAAATATAAATATTGAAATGAATAATGGTGTTATCGCGGGAAGCCTTTATGGTGGAAGTAATATCGAAGGAGTTATTTACGGACCAGTTAATATAAATATGACTGGTGGTGAAATTTCAAATAGCCTTTACGGTGGCGGTAAAGGTGGTAAAGATACAAATAACGATGGAACCTATGTTAGAAATGAAATTAATATTAATATAGGTTCTAATGATAGCAAATATACGCCAATAATAGGTGATGGTGTTTATGGCGGAAGTGCTTACGGACTTGTTAATGGTACTAGTAATTCAGATGATGTATCAAATGATGGTATTTTAGTTACTATTAATAAAGGCATTATCAATAATGTTTTTGGTGGTGGTCAAGGAGATGATACTTATATTCCTTATGTCCTTGGCAATATAAAAGTTATTATTAATGATGGCACGATAAAAAATGTTTTCGGTGCTAATGATAAAAATGGTATACCAAATGGGAATATCGAAGTATACATTAATGGTGGAGAAATTGAAAAAACTTTCGGTGGGGGAAATGAAACCGGTGCTAAAACTACAAATGTTTATTTAAATGGAGGCACATCTAATGACATCTTTGGTGGATCTAACTTAAAAGGCGATGTAAATGAAGCAAATGTAATAACCACTGGAGGTAAAAGTACTACTGTATATGGTGGAAATAATGAAGGTGGCACTACTGGAACAACAAATGTAACAATAAATGGAGGCAATATAAACACTGTTTATGGTGGTGGAGAACAAACCTTTGTTACAAACGTTACAAATACTAATATAAATACTTATGTTCCAAGAGTATTTGGTGGTTCAAATAAAAAAGGTAATATACCTCTTACAAATGTAAATCTATTAGAAAATGCCAAAACTGATAATGTTTTCGGAGGAAATAACGAAGGTGGAGAAGTTGATAAGTCTATTATAAATATAAACGGAATTTTCCAAAATAATGTTTATGGAGGCGGACTTAAAGCCTTTACTAAAGAAACCAATGTAAATGCTTACAGTGGAGGAATTAATAATTTATATGGTGGGGGAAATGAAGCCGGTTCTAATACTACAAATGTTAATTTAGGATCAAGTATTATAACAAATGTTTATGGTGGTTCAAATTTAAGCGGTGATGTAGAAAATTCCTATATTAAAAGTATAGATTCACAAAATGGAAATGATGGTATAACTATTACACCAACTACCACACAAAGTACGCAGTATCCTCAAAACTATAATGCAGCAGTAAATATTAATGTAACAATAAATAATAGTTCTAATGCAAATGTTGATACTTGGAATTTATATTTATTTACTAGTGATGCTGTTATTGGTGCAGATTGGTCTAGTGCAACAATTAGTGAAATTACCGGAGGATTTTTAATTACTGAAAAAAATAAATATTGGGGAACTAATCCAATAAGCAGTAATGGTACATACTCTTTTGATTTTCACGTATTTACAAACACTTCTTATGATGATTTTAAAATAAACGGATTTTATTTTGTAGGTAAGGATGCATATGGTAATGTAGTTACCTCAAGTGTTAAAATAAATAATATTTATGGGGGAAATAATGAAGGTGGAAGTACTAAAGAAACCAATATAAATCTTACAAATAAAGTTGTAGATTATATTTATGGTGGTGGTAATAAAGCAGAGTCTCTAAATGCTTTTGTAGATATTACTAATACAAACGTTTTATCAGCAATATTTGGTGGTGGAAACGAAGCAAGTGTTGATAATACTAATCTTTCTATTCATTCAAGTACAGTGGGTAGTGAAAATAGTTTAGGATATGTTTATGGTGGTGGTAACAAAGCGGATATTAATGCCACAGTTAATTTAAAAATTGATAATAATTCGACTATTTATGGTAATGCTTTCGGTGGGGGAAATCTTGGTAAAGTACTTGAAAATGTTACATTTAATATTGAAAATTCAAGTGTAACAAATGAAATATATGGTGCTGGTAATATGGCCCAAGTTGGTAGTGATGAAACAAAAACCGCAGTTACCCTTAATATAAATTCTGTTAATGCTCAAAAAGTTTATGGAGGAGCAAATGCAGCCCTTGCTATTGGAGATGTTAACGTAAATATTTATTCAGGTAATATCAAAGAAATATATGGCGCTGGTAATGGAGAACATTCAGTTGTTACAGGCGATGATACTGGCGAAGAAAATCCTGCAAAAGTAAGTGGTAATATTTATTTAAATGTTGAAAATACGGTAAGTGATAATATTTATGGCGGTGGTAATTTAGGTTTTGCTGAAAAAAGTACTAATGTAAAAGCAAAGAATATTAGTTTAACTGACTCTATTTATGGTGGAGGAAATGCCTCAAGAGTAAAAAAAGATACATACCTTTATGTAAGTGGAGGAACTATTAATGGAAGTGTATATGCTGGCGGTAATGGTGTTTTTGCCGTAGTCGAAGGCAATACTAATCTTGATATAGATAATAATGCAAATATTGTAAATCACGTTTTTGGTGGTGGAAATGCCGCGGCTACAGGTACTAAAGAAAAAGATAATTCAAAAGGAATTGTAAATATTGCCGGGGCAACTATTGGTAAAAATGTTTATGGTGGAGCAAATACATCAGTATTATATGGAACAACAAATGTAAATATAGGTAAAAATAAAATTACTACAGAAAATTTAATTGCCTCAGATATTGTAATTGGAGGAACTATCTTTGGTGGAGGTGAAGCCAATGCCTCAGGTAGTGAAGTGTATGACTTTACATTTATCAGTGTAACAAAAGGAATGGATATTAACATAGATGGTAAAGATTATAATGTCTTTACGATTGGAGGTTCAATTTTCGGAAGTGGTAATGCATCTTCGACAAAAGGATTTAGTAATATTAACATATATAATTATGGAACTAGTTCAAATATTCAAAGAAATGTTTCTATTCAACGTGCTTCAAAAGTTGTTATTGATAATAGTTATATTCTTCTTTCTGGAGCAAAAGATAGAACTAATGAATATTCTGATGTACTATTTAGTTTAAGTAGAATTGATGATTTAATTTTAAAAAATTCAAGTTCATTATATTTGGAAACAGGTGCTAATCTTCTTAAAAAGTTTGAAAGTTTAACTTCCAATGATGAAAAAGCCATCGTTACAATTGATACTGAAACCGGTAGTGTTACTAGAAGTGCTAATAACCGTTTATATATGCTAGCGGGTAAAAATTTAAATATTGCGACAAATGAAAATGTTACAGAATATGGTGATGTAGTAGGTATGACCTTTTTTGGAATGTTTTCTTTAGATCGAAATAAAAATGTTGTAACAGCCCTATATAGTGATTATGCTAGTGGTGAAGTTATTTCTTCGGGAGATATATATTATTTTACAGATGGTAGCTATGTATTAGGTAAACACTTAACTAATCACGATATAACGGTGGATGGTTTTTATTCAAATTATGGTAAAGAGGATAGTAGTATTGAGATTAAGTATATTGAACCAACTCCTGCAGATGCATCATTTTATATGTGGACAATAGGTGAGGTAGTTGCTTCTTATGAAATTACCTTATCTGCCTCAAAGTATTCTACTTTAGGTGCTCAAGAAATACCACTTATAAACCACGCTTCGCCAAATACAACTTTCTCTATTTTAGGTGTAAACTTTAGTAATCTTGATGAAAATATTAAGTTAGTGGACTACAATGAAATAAAAAGGGTTGCTAAAACTGATGAAGAGGCTGATACAATATTTGGTCTAAATATGAAATCAAGCAGCAGTGGTTGGCTTACAAATGGAAGTACAAGTTTTATTACTGATGGGGATATCGATGTAACTGGTACCAAGGATTATATTAGAGAAAATAATAATTATACGCCAGGATTTGTATTTTATTTATATCATTCAAAAAATCTTAAAACAGTGGGTAATATGGGTAGCGTAACTATCTCACTTGTGGCAATTACACCGATTGATGATTTAAATAATAATGTTGAAAGAATAAATATTAATATTAATTTAACTAAGGCTTTATATAATACAAATGACTATGAAGGAACTATTACTCCTGGTAAAAAATATGAAATGTTTCCAACCAGTCCAACATCAATAACAACAAAATCAAGTTTTAGTACATATTATTCACTTTATATGGAAAGTGACAATAATCCTTATAAAGAGGGATATTCAAGAAGCCTTGTATCAACTTTTGTTTACCCTGTTAATACTAAAATTACAATGATTGATTTACACGATAAATTAAATCCAATATATTATTATTATGTTGTATCTCAAAGTGATTATGATAGTTCTTTAGTTGAGTATAATCAATTTGGTGAAGTATCATATAAACTATCAAAATTTATTAAAATGGGAAGTACTTCTAGTGCAAATAATTATTCTGATGAAATTAATAATAGTTTATATTATGA
>DJOC01000048.1:24057-38861 GCA_002439555.1 Caryophanales bacterium UBA6448
TCAAATATAAACGAAGATGTTTTAGATAAAACACTATTAATTGAACTTCGAAATAAAGATGATCAGACTTTAATAAGTGTCTTAGGTATAGAGCAACAAACTTTAAAATATAATCTATATCTTAGTTCAGATACATATATTGATTTAAATGGTACAATTAGTAAAAATAATATTTATACCTCAGATAGTGCTCTTATGACAATAACCACTAATTTCGAAGAACATGATAATGTAAAGGATACAACCTATGGTGATGAAAAACTAGGTGTTAAAATATCAATTTATGATAAAAATGGTACATTATTAAGTGGCCAAGATTTAATGGGTTTAAAATTTAATTATAAAGGATCGTCATATTTTCCAAACTCCAAAGGAGAAACTAGAATTAAAATAAGTGATAAAGTTGCTAATACTTTAAGTTATATTACTTTAGATACTGGAACTAGTCAAATAGCCTCAGGAAGTTATAAAATAGTAATCGAAGCATTTGGAAGTTATGATGGAATGTATTATGGTACACAGTCACTTAAGAAAATAGAATTTGATGTAAACTTTATTGATAGCCCATATGGTTTAAAAATAAGTACTAATAGCAACTTTATGTTTATTGATAAAACTACAGGTAAAAACTTTATTGATACGCAAAATTATCCAATAAAAGTAAATTATAGTTCAAATTTAGAAAATCCTAATATAAGAATTAAACTAATGCGAAGAAAATATGATACAATATATTCAATGGAATATGAAGATGTAAGTATTAATGATTATATTCAAAATCCATTAAGGGCAACATCAACTCCATTTGAATACTACTTTATTGAAAACCCTACAGAAAGTATAGATTATACATTTATTATGAAGGAAAACTTAATAAGTGGAACATATAGATTAGTACTTAGTTTATATGATAATGATACTTTTATTGGTAGTGTTTATGACTATATCATAATAAAATAGAAAGGAATAATATGGTAAAAAAAGATATTGAATTATTAACTGATAATGAACTTATCACATTATATAAAGAGCTTGATAAGTTTATTAAGTTTTTAGAAAGTGAAGATCAAAATGAATGAATATTTAAATAAGTTGCAAGCATATAAAGATATGCTTGCTTCACTTCCTCAAAATAATATAAAAAATAGAAAAGTTTATCACGAAAATCTTAAAAATATATATGATAAAGAAATAGGGGTATTAAATAATTTACATGAGGAAATACAAAAAAGAATGACATCATATTTAAATGTAAAAGAAAACCCTGAAATTTTAGTTCTTAATAAAAACATTAGTGATATAAGACAAAACTTAATTATTACAAATATTTATGCTTCCTCTTATGAAAAAAGTGGACTAGATATATTGCTTTATAATCTTACACATTATTATAAGACTGATTTATCAGATATTTTTGAAACAATTGGTAAAGTAAATGATCTATTTAAATGTGTAAATATTAACCTTTCTAGCAATGACTTTAATTATAGTTATTATAGTAATGCTTTAATGGATACATATTTAAATAATCAAAATATTTTAAAAGAAAAATTCGATGAAATATATTGGAAATGTCCTGATATAATAACACATCTTGCTTTAAACTATAAGTATTTGTACTATCAAAATATAAAAGTTTTCGAGGATTATTATAATAAAATAAATGTTGATAATATTATATCATCATATCAAGAATTTATAAGTAAAAAAGATATGCTTATTATTCAAGATAAATATTTATTATTAAATGATTTATTAAATGGTAATAAAAATATTAAAGATTATGAAAAAGTACCTAGTATTATTAATGAATTATTTAAGGGTTCTTTGCAAGAAAATGAATATTTAGATTTATATAACTCTTTAATAGAATATAAAGAATATAATGAATGTTTACCAGTAATCGAAGATATTAAGAAAAGTAAAACTGATTCTAAAAATTTATCAGTGAATATTAAGAAAAATATAATTAAAAAAGAAAAACAACTATTTAAAGAAAATAAAAAAATAATAAGTAGTATTAGAAAATCAAAATCTAATAAAATTCAATATTATAATAATTTAATAAATAATGATATTAATGCATTAAAAGATATGTATGAAGAATATGAAAAAGCCTTGTTTCTTACAAAAGTTAACCTTTTAAAAGAGGAAGACACTATTTATAATATACTACTTCTTGCGTGCTCTAATTATAATTATTTAATTGAATTTACAAAAGAAAATAATATAGATTTCAATTATATTTATAATGTTTTAATACATATAGTTTATAGTCCATATAATAATTTAATTAATAATCTATTTATTAAGGATGAAAAAGATTTATCTTTAATTATAATTGATAAATATAACTTATATGGAGGAAAACTTAATAAAGAAATGCTTACAAAAGATAATATTGATAATCTTATTAATAATCTTAAATTAATAATTGATAGTTTTTATATAAAAAAATATAATCTTACAGAAGAAAAAATTAGTTTTATAAAGGAAAGTAGGGAAATATAACATATTAATTGCATTAAAAAAATTATTATGTTATACTTAAAATGTGGTGGTAGAAAATGAAAAAAGTATTGAAAATAATCGGAATAATATTAATAAGTATTTACAGTATTATGGCTATAGCACTTACTGTATGCTTACTAAATTATAATGAATTTAAAATTACTGTTTTAAATGATAAATCATTAATAATAGTTAAAGATAATGAACTTGAACCGACATATAAAAAAGGCGATTTGATTATTGCTACGAAAAATCCTAATAAGGATGTAAAGAAGGGTGATAAAGTTTTCTTTTATATGCAAGAGGATGATGAAATAACAATTAATATTGGTAGTGTTGTTGATAAACAAAATATTAATGCTGAGGAAGCAACTTATACAATGAATGGTGATTATAGTATTTCTTCAGAATATTTTATAGGTAAAACTGAAACAAGCAAAGTATATCATAATGTAGGATCTATATTAAGTGTACTTGAATCAAGAATAGGATTTTTATTTATAATTATATTTCCAATTTTAATCTTCTTTATATATGAAATTTTTATTGTTATTCAAGAAATAAAGAAACCTGATGAAGAATAAAATATTATTTATTTTAACAGGTATTGCTTTAATATCAATGATATTTTTTGTAAAATCCTCTTATGCAATATTTGATTCAAAAAAAAATATGGTTGTTAAGACAGATATTGCTAAATGGCAAGTTTTAGTAAATAGTAATAATATAAACTCTGAAGAGGACTTTGTAATAGATAGTTTTAATAGTGATAATCCTTATGTTGCCGAAGGAAAAATTGCTCCAGATGTAAGTGGGTATTTCGATATAGAAATAGATCCTAATGGTACCCAGGTATCTTTTACTTATGAAATTAGTTTTGACTTTAGCACATTGGATGAAAGATTTACCATAGATAGTGTAATTGAAACAAATGGATATGAAATAACAAATGAAGATGATAAATATTTTGGTAAAATTTTATTAAATGATATAAAAAATAATGTTAAACATAGTATTAGAGTTTATATAAAATGGCTTAATAATGAAGATAATAATGAAATTGATAGTAACATTGGGGTAGAAAAGGGTTATAGTATTAATATACCAGTTAGTATATCGATTAAACAATTTTTAGGATAATAAATGGATTTTTATTGGTGATGATATAATGAAAGTAATTAAAAAAATCAGTACAATTGTAATAAATTTTTTAATGGCTATTGTCACTATAATAGTCCTTTTTTTAATGTATAGATTTATTATGATTAAAGTTTATCATAAAAATTATGTATCGACATTTGGTTATAGTATGTTTGAGATTGCTACAGGTAGTATGGAACCCACTTTAAATGTTTATGATTTTATTTTAGTAAAAAGTGATAAAAATTTAAAAGTAAATGATATTATAACTTATAAAGAAGACGATAGTTTTATTACTCATAGAATTATAAGCATAGAGGGTGATAATTTAATTACAAAAGGCGATGCAAATAATAGTGAAGATAAAATAATTAATAAAGATAAAGTTATTGGTAAAGTTGTAAAAATATTTCCTAAACTTGGAATTATCAAAAATATTATAATTACTCCGAAAATAATGATAAGTTTTCTAATATTTATTTTACTATTGAACTTGTCATTATCATATAAACCTAAGAAGGAGGAAAATAAAAATGATTGATTTAAAAAGATTTATCAAACTAAATAAAATTACAATATTAATTATAATTATGCTTATTTTATTATTAATAGTGCCAATAACATATTCTTCGTTTTTCTCAAATAAAAAAACTGATGCTAAAATAGATGCTGCTTATTATGTAATTGATGTAAATAATTATGTTGATGCTATTAAACTTACTGATCTTGTACCAAGCGAAGACAAATATATTTATACATTTAGTATTCAAAATTATAAAGATGATGATATGTGTGAAGTTGATATGATTTATGATTTAATAATTAAAACAACCACCAATTTACCATTAAAATACGAGCTTTACTTAAATGATAATTTATTAAATGTTAATGAGGAAATTATTACTGATGAATACGGAATGTATTTTAATCAAATAACTGTGGATTCAAAAGAATTTTCTTACAAAACAAAAGAGCAAGATATTTATAAATTAATGGTAACTTTTCCAAAAGATTATGATGAAAGTGTGATTGATTATACGGTGGAAGGAATTATTATAGAAATAAATTCTAAGCAAAAGATAGGTGATTAATGGCATATTTTTAGTAAAAAAAATTTTAAAAAAAAATTTGTCGAATTTTGTCATAAAAATTATTGCAATGAAAAAATTAATATGATATACTTTAATAGTAACATAGGAGAAAATAAAAGGAGAGTTGTTATGGAAGAGAAAGATTTAAGAAAACAGAATCGTAGAAAGAGAAAAAAGTATAGACTTTTGATACTACTTTTATTACTTTTTGGTACTGGTATAATGCTTGCAACATCAACTTATGCATGGTTTACCGCTAATAAAACGGTATCAATTGGTACATTACAAGTACAAATAGAGGCTAAAAATGGTATTCAAATTTCTGCAGATGGAACAAATTGGAAATCAATAGTTCAAAAGACGGATTTAACTAGTGCAAGTGCTACTTATGCTGCTGCTAAAAATCAATTACCTGATGTTTTAGAGGCTGTATCAACTGGTGGTGTTGTTGACACTAATGGTCAATTACCAATGTATTATGGAAATATTGGTACTAATGCAGATGGTAATTATATACTAACTGCAACTAAAGAAACTGATGCAAATGCTACTACAGGTAAATATATTGCGTTTGACTTATTCTTTAAAGTTGATAAAGAATCTGATATTTGGATTACGCCAACATCTGGTGTAAAGACTACTGATACAAGTGATACTGGTATTAAAAATGCTTCAAGAATTGCGTTTGTTGTATTAGGTAATACAACAGCCGGTGATACAGTAGAAAATATCCAAAAACTAAATGATGGTACTGATTCAAAAACTTATATTTGGGAACCAAATTATAATACACATACTCCAGCAGGTATTGCAAATGCTCGTGACGTATATGGTGTAACTACTACCGCTGATAATGCTATCTTACCTTATTCTGGAGTAATAGACGCAGTTACTGATGATGATAATGTTCTTTTAGGAGATGCTACTCAAGCAAAAGATGCTGCTAAATTTAAAGATGTAGCTATTACTTATCAAACTAAAACGGGATTTACACATTATATTCCAGCATTTAAATTATCTAATGGTGTTACTAAAGTTAGAATTTATATGTGGGTTGAAGGTCAAGATGTAGATTGTGAAAACAACGCTTCAAACGGAAATATTACTTTTGATTTACAAATTACGACTGAACTTCCTGAGGGTGCTTCTACAACTGAATAAAAAGCCAATTTGGCTTTTTTTTAGTTTACACATAGATTAATTTTGAACCTTGAAAAAAGGTACTATTCAATGGTACAATTAACTTGTAAATAGTAAGGAGGATATTATGAGAAAGATTAACTTATTTACGCTAATTGTCACCATGATGTTTGCAACTATGGTAACTGTTAATGCTAAAGAGTACACTGTTTGTAGCGATGGTTGTGACTACAAAACAATACTTGAAGCAAAAGGGAAGGAAGAGCTTGAAGATAATATTTTAAAACTTAAAGAAGATACTACATTAGATGAAACAATAGCATTATGGCCAGATATGACGCTTGATTTAGGTGGATATACTTTAAAACTTGCTGATGGTGTAGTATTGGGTGTTTTAGAAAATAGTATTACTATTACAAATGGTACTATTGATTTAGGCTCACCAACAAATAATGGTGCCAATGAATCTTTAATTGTTATGCAAGGAAGTACTACTAAAGATGGTGCTAAAACTGAATTAACTATTACAGATAGTGTTATTATTAATGCTAAATATAATGCAATTTTAATTCAACCAGATGTTGACGCTTCATACAATACAATCTTAAATTTTAATGGTAAAATTAATTCTGTTAAAAATGGTATTTCAATATATGGAGATATTCAAGTAATTGATAGTGCGGAACCAATTGTAAATATTGGACCAAAAGCTGTTATCAAATCTGAGAAAACTACTGCTGTTTATGGAGCAGGTTATAGTACAATGACTATTGAGGGTTCCTTAACTGGTGTTAATTCTGCAATTGGAATTAAAGCAGGAAAATACAACTTTAAAAATGCTAAATTGTTAGCAACTGGACCTAAAAAAGCAGGTTCTTATCATGGCAGTGGAATTAATGAAACTGGAGCCGCTATTCAAATTGAATCAAATAATGGTTATGCAGGAAATATTGAAATAGTTATTGATGGTGGAGAATATACGTCTTCATATGGTAATGTGATTTATCATTATTTAGCACCAAAAACTGAAGATGAAGTAGTAGAAAGCAAATTATCAAAACCTGTTCAAATTAAGGGTGGTACTTTTAAAGGTACTCTTGAAATGATGAAAAGTGATGAAATAGAAATTTCTGGTGGAACATTTACTGATTCAACTGTTAATGCTTATATTAAAGAAGGCTTAAAAGTTGTTAAAGATGGTAGTATGTATACTGTAGTTGATGCTAATAAAGGTGAACTAGTTATTACTGCTCCAGAAGTTAAAGTAAGTGAAGAAGTTGATGAAAAAGTTGCTAAAGAATTAACTGAAGCAAAACTTACAGATACTGTTACAGGTTTAAAAGGGGCTATTGATTCTAAAAAGATTGATGGCGTTGAGGACACTTTAGTCGAGGTTAAGATTTCTAGTGAAATTAAATCTTACGATAAAGAAAAAGGTGTTTTAGTTCTTGACATTAAACCATATTATACAGTTAGTGGGGAAACTAAAGTACTTCCAAATGAAGCAATAAATGGAAAAGTAAAAATAAAAGTTGCTGTTCCTAATGAAATTACATTTACACACGCAAAAGTAATTCACAAAAATGGTGAAACTGTAATTGATACTAAAGAATATGAAATTAAAGAAGAAAGTGGTCAAAAATATATTGAAATTGAAACTGAAAGTTTCTCTACATTCGAAGTTAGTTTCTATACTCCAGAAAAAGTTGAAAATCCAAATACTATTGATGGAATATTAGTATATACTTCAGTTACACTTATAAGTTTATCTCTATTAGGTGCTGCTGCATTAGTACTTAAGAAAAAAATGAACTAATTAAAAGGTCACATTAATTTGTGGCTTTTTTTGCTGCACTTTTTGCTACTTCTAAATAAGTTCTTAAAAGATTACTTGCTCCAAGTTTAGTTCCACCAAAATATCTTACAATTATTAAAAGGTGGCTATTTAAATTATTATAATTTAAAATATTATATATTTGCATTCCAGCACTATTATGTGGTTCTTTATCATCTGTTTTTCCTGCACTGCTTCCTAATATGTAAGCATAAGGAAAATGTTTTGCTTTAGGATGTTTACCCTTAACATCATTAAGTATTTTTTTGATATCTTCCTGTGTATCAATTTTATATAGTAAACCTATAAATTTAGATTTTTTAATAGTTAATTCAAATTCATTTAATAACATAATATACCTCATAAAAATTATATCTTATTTTTAAGTATTTTTGTAGTATAATATTTTTGTAAGGAGAATTATTATGTTTAAGGAAGAATTAAAACTTGTTCCACACGCACCTGGTTCATATCAAATGGTAAATAGTGATGGAATAATAATTTATGTTGGTAAAGCCAAAGATTTAAATAAAAGACTTCATTCATATTTTCGTGGAACAGTAACTGGAAAAACTGCTTTAATGGTTAGTGAAGTAGACCACTTTCAATATATTGTAACTAAAACTGAAACTGAAAGTTTTATATTAGAAATAAATTTAATTAAAAAGTATAATCCTAAATATAATATTCTTTTAAAGGATGATAAAACATATCCATATATTGAATATATTCGTAAACCTTATCCGGCTTTAAAAGTATCAAGATATATTAATGTAAAGAAAAGCGATAAGAAACTTTTATTTGGACCATACCCTAATGCCTATGCTGCCCGAAGAATGGTATCTTTAATAAATAGATTATACCCTTTGAAAAAATGCGAAGGAAAGCCTAAAGAAGTATGTTTATATTATCATATTGGCGAATGTCTTGGATACTGCACAAGAGATATTCCCGAAGAAAAAATTAAAACAATGGAAAGTGAAATACTATCGTTTTTCCGTGGTAATGATAAAATAATTACTGATAAAATAAAAGAAAAAATGGAATTTTTCTCTGAAAATTTAAATTATGAAAAAGCATTAGAACTTAAAAATGAACTTGACTATATTAATTATATTTGTGAAAAACAAAAAGTTCAATCTAATGATTTTGTTAATAGAGATGTAGTGTCATATTATTTTTTCAAAGGCTATCTTTCTATTGAAATATTATTTATAAGAAATGGTAAACTACTTGGAAGTCATAATAATATAATTGTACCTATTGAAAGTAATGAAGAAGAAATAGTAAGTTATTTATATTCATTTTATCAAAAACATGAAGTTTCAAAAGAAATTGTTATTCCTACTGATATTGATGATAGTATGCTTTCTAAACTTCTTGATACAAACTTTGTTAAACCTTTAAAAGGAACAAAGAAAAAACTTCTTGAAATTGCTTATGAAAACGCCAAAATAACTTTAGAAAATAGTTTAGATAGATTTAAAAATGATGAGAAAAGAGTATTCGAAGCCCACGATAATTTAAGAAAAATTCTTAATATGAGTAGTTTATATCGAATAGATGCCTTTGATAACTCAAACCTTTTTGGATCTTTTTCAGTCGGTGCAATGGTTGTATTTAAAAATGGTAAACCAAGTAAAAATGATTATCGTAAATATAAAATTAGTGTAGATAAAAATGATGATTATCATATGATGAAAGAGGTTATTTATCGAAGATATTTTAGAGGTATTGTTGATAAAGAAGAAATGCCAGATTTAATAATTTTAGATGGTGGATTAAATCAAATTAATGCTTGTAAAGAAGTTTTAAATACACTTAATTTAAATATCAAAGTTGTTGGTTTAAAAAAAGATAATCATCATAGAACAAATGCCCTTCTTGATAGTGATACATTAGAAACTTATGATTTAACTGGACACGATGATGTATTTAATTATTTGACAAGAATTCAAGATGAAGTTCATAGGTTTGTTATAACTTATCATAAAGCAATAAGAAGTAAAGGTATGCTTAAAAGTATGCTTTCTAATGTTGAGGGATTAGGTACTCAAAGAATAAATAATTTACTAAAAAAGTTTGGTAGTATTGAAAAGATTAAGAATGCTGATATTGAAGAACTAAAAAAAGTTATTCCTGAAAATATTGCTATAGAGTTAAAAAAATATTTAAATGAAAACTAAATTATGATAAACTATATAATAGGAAGGAAAGTTATATGGCAGTAAAAAGTAATGAAATAATTAATAGTATAAAATTTTTGGCTCTTGATATGATAGAAAAAGCAGGTGAGGGTAATCCTGGTCATACTTTAACTGGAGTGCCAATATTTTATGCTTTATATAGTGGTGTTTTAAATGTAATTCCAGGTAATCCTAGTTTTATTAATAGAGATAGATTAATTGTGCCTTCGAAAAATTATAGTGCAGCACTTTATGCAACACTATTTTATGCTGGGTATGATTATCAAATTGAGGATTTAAAAAGATATAGAGATGTTGATTCTTATGCTCCAGGAGCTCTTTTATATAATAAAGAAATGGGTATTGATGCATCTTCTTCCCTTGCGGGAGATAATACTTCTTTAGCAGTCGGAGTTTCTTTATCTGAAAGATATTTTGAAAATATGTTTTTAAATATAAATAAAGATTTAGATTTAATCAACTTTTATACCTATGTTCTTTTGACAAATGAAGATATTCAGGAAGGTACAACCTATGAAGCAATGGCTTTTGCAAGTAATCAAAAACTTAATAAATTAATTTTTATTTATGATAACAGTGGTATTTCCGCAGATGGAAATATTTCTAAAACTTATACAGAGGATTTAGAAACAAGGCTCGATGCACTTGATTTTAATGTAATAAATGTCAAAAATGGTAATAATCCTAAACAGATTGAGGATTCTTTAAAGGATGCTAAAAAAAGTGATATGCCTTCGTTTATGATAGTTAATAATGAATTTGGTTATGGTCTTGAAAATAGTAATAGTCCAAGAGTATATGGCTCATTAATATCTAATGAAGAACTAGTAAACTTAAAAATAGAAAGTAAATATCCTACAGAAAGTTTTTATGTTTGTGAAGAAGTAAAAAGACAGCTTAATAATATTATAAATGCTCGTATGGAAAAACCCTTTAATAAATGGAAAAAGATTTATGATGAAGCACTTGCTACAAAAGATAGTAATATAATTAATATTATAAATTTACTTGAAAAAGGAGAGTTTAATGTTGAATTTGATAGTGCAAATTATCAGATAAATGAAAAATACTTTGAGGATGAACTTTCTTCGAATCAAAAAGTGGTGAACTTTATTGCTCCGAAAACTAAATTTTTTGTGGGTGGTAGTGCAGATGCTTTCAAAGATGTTAGGGCTATTTTAACAAAAGATAGTTTAATGACAAGTGAGGATCCCTTAGGAAGAAATATTGAATTTGGTAAAAAAGAAAGTGCAATGGCAGGTATTGTTAATGGGCTTTCTATGTCAAATTTAAGATGCTTTTGTTCTTGTAATTTGGTTTATGCAAGTAAAATGCTTTCTTTTATAAGAAGTGCAAGTATGCAAAAACTTCCGGTAACTTATATATTCGGTAATGATAGTGTAAATAGTGATGGTATGGCTTACTCACCAGTCGAAGAAATATCACATTTAAGACTTATACCTGATTTAGTGGTTTTAAGACCTGCGGACATAAATGAAATTATAGGTTCTTGGGAATATATTATAAAAAATAAAAGAACTGTTGCTCTTATTTTAAGTAATGAAAAAATAAATGTTTTAAAACATACAAATGGAAAATATGTTAAATATGGTGCTTATATAGTTAGAAAAGAAAAATATCATTTAGATGCAGTTATTATTGCTACAGGTTATGAAGTAACTATTGCATTAGAGATTGCATCCCAGCTTGCACTCGAAGGTATTGATATAAGGGTAGTTTCAATGCCAAGTGCAGAACTATTTATGATGCAAAATCCAATTTATGAAGAAAAACTTTTACCGAAGGAAGTATTAACCTTTACTTTAGAGGCAGGTAAAACTAATATGTGGAATAGATTTGCAAGTAATCCTAAATGCGCAATTGGTATTGATGATTATGCAGTTTCTGGTAAAAAGAAAGATGTTTTAAAATTTTTAGGATTTGATATAAATTCAATTATTATAAAAATTAAAAATATGCTCGAAAAGTAGTTTTTTCGACATTTTTTTTGAAATCAATTTGTTAATATTAAAATGAAAGGAAAAGGTATGAGAAAGTTTTATATATTTAATATTAACAAAAATATGTGTATTTTAGCAAAAGATAGTCCTTATATGTTATACAAAAGTTTCGAGGCTATTTATAAATCAAATAGGGAAGATGTTGGTATGGCTCAAAATTTATATGAACAAATGACCTTAAGAATTAATCAAACTATGATAAATAATAAGATTTATGCAGATAATAAAGATAATCACTTTTATTATTTAGTAAATAATGTTCATAATTATTATAACAAATATAAAAGTGAAGAAGAAAAGTTAACTGTTAAAAATTCTTATCTTTTATGCGAGGGTAATACAAGTAAACCATATTTATTAAAGTCCCTTACAAATTATAATTTTTTTGTTTGTGATTTTGATAATAAAGATTATTTTTGGCTTGATGAAATCTGTATTTAAGTTCATTAATTTGAACTTTTTTCATATATTTATATTGGTGATATCGTGAGTAAAAAAGATGATTTTAAAATATTTGCTAGTAAAAATCCAAGTCTTGCTAAATATGTTGAAAGTGGTAAAATGTCATGGCAAAAATTTTATGAACTTTATGATATTTATGGTGAAGATGAAAGTGTATGGAGTGAGTATAAAAATAGTGAAAGAAGTGAAGAAAGTAGTTTTAAGATAAATGATTTAATAAAGGGTGTTAATATGGATACCATTAAAGAACATATAACAACTGCTCAAAAAGCATTGGATTTTGTTCAAGAACTTACAAGTAAAACGGGAGGAAGCATTCCTAAAACACCAGTTACACCAAGACCACTTAATAAGTTTTTCGAGGATTAATGAATAAAAGTGTACTTGTAACTTTAAAAGAAAATGAAAAATTATTTTCTCATTTTATGGAAAACTCATATTATATAAAAGATTTAAATCGTAATCCAAACTTTTTTAAAACATTTGAAAGTAAAATGAAAGAAGTTTATAAAGAAAGAACCACCGATAAAATAAGTAAAGCTATTGACACAGTAGAAATGATTTCCTCGATAATTGACACAATTAAGTAAAAACATCTTGAAAATTTTTTTTTAGTATGCTATTCTTAATATAGAAAGGATAGTAAATATGAGAAATAATAAAAAAGGTTTTACATTAGTTGAACTTCTTGCTGTAATCGTTATTTTAGCGGTTGTTATGTTAGTAGGTATTACCTCAATTGGACCATTAATGGCAAATTCAAGAAAATCTGCTTTAAGAAGTGATGGACTTGACTTAATGAATGCTGCCAAAACAGCATATCAAGCAGAGGCTTTAAAAACAGATCCAGCATTTACCGCAACAACAACAGTTTGTATGCCATTGGATTGGTTAAAAAATGAAGGTTATACTGAAAACAAAAATAAATACAAAGGTTCAGTATTAGTAACTTATGCAAGTGGTCAATATTCTTACAAATATTGGATTGCAAATGGAACTTATGCATTCCTAGGTGCTGATGAAGACACAGGTTATGATGATAGCACTAAAGTTGTAGATTATAAAGCATCAGAACATGATACAAAATTAACTACTTGTGGTGAAACTACAGCAAAAATATTAAGCTAAAAAACTCATTTGAGTTTTTTTTTATTTTGTGATATTCTTTTAATAGGGTGATAAAAAATGATAATAGGCTCACACGTAAGTTTTAATAATGGACTTTTAGGTGCTGTTAAGGAAGCAATCTCATATAATGCAAATACATTTATGTTTTATACAGGTGCTCCACAAAATACAATTAGAAAAGAAATTAATGTAAATAATGTAATCGAAGCTCATAATCTTATGAAAAAGGCAGGTATAAATATAGAAAATGTAATATGTCACGCTCCTTATATAATAAATCTTGCAAATAATACAGATTCAAATAAATGGCAATTTAGTATTAACTTTTTAAAAAATGAAATTAAAAGATGTGATGAACTTGGAGTAAAATATATTGTTGTTCATCCAGGTGCGAGCGTTTCCCTTGATAGAGAGGTTGCTCTTAAAAATATTGCGGATGCTTTAAACTATGTTATTAATTTTGATACAGATGTAACTGTACTTCTTGAAACAATGGCTGGAAAAGGTACAGAATGTGGTAAAAACATCGAAGAAATAAAATATTTACTTGATAATGTAATATTTAAAAATAAAATTGGTGTATGTTTAGATACTTGTCATTTAAATGATTCAGGAGTTGATATAGCAAACTTCGAGGACTATTTAAAAGAGTTTGATAATTTGATAGGCATCGGTAAAATAGGATGCATTCATATTAATGATAGTAAAAATCCTTTGGGAAGTAAAAAAGATAGACATGAAAATATTGGCTATGGTTATATAGGTTTTGATAATCTAATAAATGTAATATATAATGGCAAATTAAAAAATGTTCCAAAGATACTTGAAACACCATATATTGAGGGTTTTCCACCATACAAATTTGAAATAGAAATGATAAAAAGTAAAAAGTTTAATCCAAATTTAACCGAAGATGTTATAAAGTTTTATAAAAATCTTTGATATTTAGAAAAGTATTCAATATATACTTTTTTTATTTTCTCAAAATTATTACCTTTATATTTATTTTTATAACGATCTATTTTAAATAAACTAGGATTTTTAAGCATCTCTTTATAATTTTTTTTAACAAAATCATAAGTAAAAGTAAGTTCTTCCTCGTCTAAAAAAACATTTTTACTTTTAGCAAATTTATTTATATCTTCTTTAGTAATACCTTTCATAAAATTATCTATCATACCAAACATTTTTATCACCCAATATATTGTATGATTTATTGTATTTTTTGAATACTATTAATATGAAAAAGTTTTTATTATTATTTAAATTT
>DJOC01000048.1:39005-60692 GCA_002439555.1 Caryophanales bacterium UBA6448
TTAAGGGGAAATATTTATGATAAAAATGGCATTTTACTCGTAGGTAATAAAAAAGTATATAATCTTGCATATCATTATAATGAAAATGAAGATACCTTTGAAATACTTAAATTTATTCAAAATAATTTTAATATAAATGAAGATGATTTTTTTAAAAAAATAAATAATAGTTATAAATATGAAGATATAATTTTAAAAAATAATTTAACTGATGGGGAGGTTTCTTTAGTTTTAAATAGTGATGTCAAAGGACTTTTTATTAAAGAAAGTTTTGAAAGATACTACCCATATAATGATACTTTAAAAAATATACTCGGTTCTGTTGGACCTATTCAAAAAGAAAACAAAAAATATTACTTAAAGAAAGGTTATAAGTTATATGAAAAAGTGGGTATTTCTGGTTTAGAAAAAGAATATGAAGAATATTTAAAAGGTACAAATGCAAAATACAAAGTAAATAATGATAATAGTTTAACACTTATTTCAAATGGTAAAAAGGGTAGCGACCTATATTTATCTATTGATATAAATTTAGTAAATGAAATAAATACAATTATTAAGGAGGAACTTGTTAAGGCCAAAAAACATCTTAATACACAGTATTTAAATGATGCTTTTGTAATCGTTGGAAATCCTAAAACCTCAGAGATTTATTCTTTGAATGGACAAAGATATTTAAATGATGAAACTTTTACTGATATTAGTTTAAATAATATTAATAGTGCCTTTACAATGGGTTCTGTGGTAAAGGGAGCTACGATTAGTGTGGGGTATAAATATAATTTAATTGAAAAAGGTAAAAAGATTTTAGATGGTTGTGTAAAACTTAAAAATAAAACTGAAAAATGCTCTTTTAAAGAACTTGGTTATTTAGATGATGTTAGCGCACTTAAAATGAGCTCTAACTATTATCAATTTTTAATTGCTATTTCCCTTTTAGGGAAAAGGTATACACCGAATATGGATTTAAATGCAACAGAAAAAGAATTTAATATATATAGAGATATGCTTTCATCATATGGATTAGGCGTTATAACTGGTATTGATTTACCTAATGAAAAGCCAGGATTAAAGGGAAATATTATTAGTGATGACTTACTTTTAAATTTAGCAATAGGCCAGTATGATACTTATACACCAATTGAACTTTTTAATTATATTAATACATTAGCAATGAAAGGTAGTAGAATTAGTCCATCACTTGTAAGCACAATAAAAAATAACGGCATTATAATTTATAAAAATAATCATGAAGTTGTGGACAATGTTCAAATTACAAATGATGATTTTAATCAAATTCATAAGGGATTTTATGAAGTAATGAATAACGGTACAGGTTTAGGCTTTATGAATAGAAATCTTTCTCCCGCAGGTAAAACTGGTACAAGTGAATCTTTTATTGATACAAATAATGATGGTAAAATAGATACTAAAACTTTAACTCTTACAATGGCGGGATTTTTTCCTTATGATGATCCAAAAGTGTCTTTGATTGTTGTTTGTCCCAATACCTCGCATAATAATGGTAAAAATAAAGACTATATTTATTATTTAACAAGTAAGATTTCTCGAAGAATTACTGGTATTTTTAATGAACAAAAAAATAGTTCCAATTAAGGAAACTATCTTGATTTATTTTGAGATTGTTCTAAATAAGCTGTATTAATTTCATGTAAGTTACCAGGAACATAGTTTTCAAGTAAATAACTATAGAAGGCAAGTCTTTTTTTATTTTTTTGATAATAATGTTTATCTCTATTATTTTCAGTGCATTCTTTAATCCAACTAATGTCGTGTTTTACAATATCACTTAATATTTCAAAAACATTAGTATCTCCTTTTTACCCTATATCATAACCCATATTTGATGTTATGGTTTCTATATATTCTGTACAATCATTTTTAAAGATGGAATCATTAAAACTTCCCATACCACCGAAAGCTCTTAAAAATTTATCAATGTCATTTTCATCACGATATTTTGTGTAGGCTTTTTCCATCCAGTCTACCCACCAACCATTTTCATATTCCTTTAACATATAAATAAGTTCGTTTAAATGCTCTAAAAAAATTTCTTTCATTTTATCCCCCTTAACTGGTATAATTATAACGCAAATATTGTAAAATGTAAAGTTAATGTAAACGATAGATTAAATGTTGATATTTTTTTTAATAAAGGTGCAGTAAATCATTGATATTTTTAATTAAAATAGGGGATATTAGCAAATATCTTTCTAAAAAACTTGAAAAGTAGGTAAGTAGTTTGCTATAATATTAACGTACTTGAAAAAGGAGGGATAACTATGGCTAAAAATGAAAATAGAAAAGAAGTTACTATTAAATGTACTAATTGTGGTAGAGAACTTCGTCCAGTAAGTAAAAATAAGAAAAATAATCCTGAAAGATTAGAACTTAAAAGATACTGCGCAGCTTGTCATAAACATGTTGTAGCAAAAGAAAAGAAATAGGAGGTAAATTATGTTTATTAATATTAATGATATTAAAAATGGTATGACAATTATTATGGATGGTAATTTATGTACTATTCAAGAATTCCAACATGTTAAACCAGGTAAAGGCCCTGCTTTTGTAAGAATTAAACTTAAAAACTTAAGAACAGGTTCTACAGTTGAGGATACATATAATACTAATCTAAAGATTCAAAAAGCTCATATTGATAGAACTGAAGTAAGTTTCTTATATGCTGCTGGTGATAATTATACATTTATGAATAATGAAACTTATGAACAAATTGAAGTTCCTACTAAAGTTTTAGGAGATAATGTTAAGTTTATTAAAGAAGGTTTGACTTTAACACTTGATATTTATGAAGGTGAAATTATTGGTGTAACACTTCCTGAAAAAGTTGAATATGAAGTTATTGAAACTGAACCCGCTGTTAAGGGAAATACCACTAATAATGCTAATAAAGATGCTAAAATTGAAACAGGTTATACTGTAAAAGTTCCTTTATTTATTAATCAAGGAGAAAAGATTTTAGTTTCTACTAAAGATGGAAAATATTCAGGAAGAGCGTAATGCTCTTTTTTGTTGCAATTGCAACAAAGTAAATCTACAAATTTATGATAATATTGTTTATGCTAGGAGTGATAAGATGAAATATTATGATGAATTTGTAAAAGGAAAATGGTGTAATACTGTTGATGTAGAAAATTTTATTGAACTTAATTATAAAGAATATTTGGGGGATGAAAAATTTCTATGTAAATCTACGACTAAAACAAATTTAATAATGGAAAAAGTAAATGATTTATTAAAAAAGGAACTAAAGAAAAAAGTTTTAGATATAGAAACTACAAAAGTAAGCGGTATTAATAATTTTGAACCTGGATATATTTGCAAAGAGGATGATGTTATCGTAGGAATTCAGACTGATAAGCCACTTAAAAGAATGATTAATCCTTATGGTGGAATAAGAATGGTTTATGGAGAGCTTAATTCTTACGGTTATAAACTAGATGAAAATATTGATAAGTATTTTAAAGAGTTTAGGAAGACTCATAATGATGGAGTTTTTGATGCTTATACTGATGAAATGAAACTTGCAAGACATGTTCATTTATTAACAGGATTACCTGATAGTTATGGAAGAGGAAGAATTATCGGTGATTATCGACGCATTGCTTTATATGGAACAGATTTTTTAATTAAATGTAAAGAAGAAGATAAGAAAAATCTTTCACATAATATGAGTGATGATGTTATTAGACTTTCTGAAGAAATAAGTATGCAAATAAAAGCCTTAAAAGAACTTACTTTAATGGCAAAAAGTTATGGTTTTGATATTTCTGTTCCTGCACAAAATAGTAAAGAGGCAGTACAGTGGACTTATTTAGGTTATTTAGCGGCAGTTAAAGAGGATAATGGAGCTGCGATGAGTTTAGGTAGAGTTGATGCTTTTTTCGATATTTATTTTGAAAGGGATTTAAAAGAAAAAACAATTACTGAAAGTATGGTTCAAGAAATTATTGATAATTTTGTTATTAAATTAAGACTTGTAAGACATTTAAGAACACCAGAATATGATGAACTTTTTTCTGGTGATCCTACTTGGGTAACTTGCTCACTTGGTGGTATGAATAATAAAAAGTCCCTTGTTACTAAGACAAGTTATCGTATTATTCATACACTTGAAAATTTGGGACCCGCTCCCGAACCTAATATAACTATTTTATATAGTAAAAATTTACCAATTAATTTTAAAAAATATTGTTCAAAAATATCTATTAAAACTGATTCAATTCAATATGAAAATGATGATTTAATGCGTAAAGTATTTGGAAATGACTATGGTATTGCATGCTGTGTTTCGGCAATGAGATTAGGTAAAGATATGCAATTTTTCGGAGCCAGATGTAACCTTGCTAAAGCACTTTTATATGCAATTAATGGGGGAATAGATGAAATAGAAAACGTTAAAGTTTTTGAAGGAATTCCTAAAAATAATGAAGAAATTTTAAATTATAAAACAGTTTTAAAAAGTTATTATTTAGTTTTATCTAAAGTTGCAAAACTTTATGCTAATACAATGAATGTAATTCACTATATGCACGATAAATATGCTTATGAAAGTGTAATGATGGCTCTTCATGATACTGATGTAAATCATTTAATGGCATATGGTGTTGCGGGACTTTCGGTAGTTGTGGATAGTTTATCAGCAATAAAGCATGCCAAAGTAAAACCTATTCGTGATGAAAACGGTATTGCAGTTGATTTCATAATCGATGGTGATTTTCCAAAATTTGGAAATGATGATGATAGAGTTGATAAAATTGCTCAGGAAGTTTTAAATTACTTTTATAATGAACTAAAAAAAGTAAAATCATATAAGAATGCAAAACCAACAATGTCAATATTAACAATTACCTCGAATATTGTATATGGAAAAAATACAGGAAGTACACCAGATGGTAGAAAGAAAGGACAGCCTTTTGCACCAGGGGCTAATCCAATGCATGAAAGAGACAAAAGTGGTGCAATTGCTTCACTTAATTCAGTAGCAAAAATAGATTATCAAAAATATGCTCTTGATGGTGTTTCAAATACTTTTACTATTATTCCTGATAGTTTAGGAAAAAGTGCTGATGAAAGAGTTAATAATTTAGTAAATTTACTAGATGGCTATTTTATAAATGGAGGGCATCATTTAAATGTTAATGTTTTAAATAAGGAAACTTTAATTGATGCTATGGATAATCCTGAAAAATATCCACTTTTAACAATAAGAGTATCTGGTTATGCAGTACGATTTAATAGACTTACTAAAACTCAGCAACTCGAGGTTATTTCAAGGACTTTCCATGAAAAAATGTAAAATGTCAATAGCTAAAATAGAAAGTTTTTCTTGCGTTGATGGCCCAGGCATTAGAACAGTCGTATTTTTTAATAATTGTCCACTTAAGTGTAAATTTTGCCATAACCCAGAAATACAACATGAAATTAATAAAATAGACATAAATTATAGGAATTTAATTAAACTTATATTAAATAATAAACCATATTATAAAAATAATGGTGGTGTAACTTTTTCAGGTGGAGAACCTCTTTTATCACAAAAAAGTATGTATAAACTTGTTAAAAAATTAAAAAAAGAGAATATTAACATAGCTTTAGATACATCAGGATATTCTACAAAGATTAATTTAAAATTACTTAAAATGTTTGACTATATACTTCTTGATATAAAGACAGTTTATCCAGATAAGTTTAACTATTTAACCGGAGGAAACATTGAGGTTGTAGATAATTTTATAAATAAACTTAATGAAATAAATACTAAAGTAATTATTAGAGTGGTAATTATTCCTGGAATAAACGATACTAAAGAATATATGAATGACTTAAAAAAATATATTTCTAAGATAAAAAATGTAATTAAAATAGATTTTTTACCATTTCATACTTTAGGCTTTTCTAAGTATAAAGAATATAATATAGAAAATCCTTTTGAAAATATGAAAGCTATGGATGAGAATAAATGTAATAATCTATATAAATATTTTTTGAAAATGTAAATTTATTGTAAAGTATAACAATTTTTTTAAAAACTTTTAATTAATATATTGACTATATACAAATTACTTGATAAACTTATATTGTGTTTGAGCAATTTATTACACACAGAAAGATTAGTACTTAAGTATTAATCTTTTTTGTTAGTTAAAAAACTATTGATTAACAAATAAATGTTTGTTATAATTTAAATGTATTAATTAAACCTCACAAGTGTTAATATGACATCTAAATATCGATAGCGTGTGTTTCTTAGGTGAGGAAGAATCACATATGATGCGGGAAGATTTACCTTAATATGGGTATATTTCCCGTTTTTTATTTGAAAGGATGATAGAGAAATTATGTAAAATTATAAATATAACTTGAGACCAGAAATTTTCGACCTCAAGATGTTAATATCAAAATTATTTAAATGTATTTTATGGAGGTAAAAATGAATGATTTAATTGAAAGTAAAATAAAAATAGAAGATTTAGTATATGAAGTTAGAGGCGTAGAAGTTATGCTTGATTCTGATTTAGCAATGCTTTATGAAGTTGAAACAAAAAGAATTAATGAGGCAGTAAAAAATAATTTAGATAAATTTCCAGAGAGAATTTCTTGGAAATTAACAAAAGACGAAGCAAATAACTTGAGGTCGCAAATTGCGACCTCAAGTGGGGGAAATAATTATGGAGGTAGAAGATATTTACCAAGAGTCTTTATAGAACAAGGAATTTATATGCTTGCTACAATATTGAAATCGAGTGTTGCAGCAAAAGTGTCAATTGCAATTATGGACACCTTTGTTAAAATGAGACATTATATTAATTACAATAAATATATGTTACCAAATAGAATGTTACTTCTCGAAGATAAAGTTGATAATAATACAAAAAGAATAAATCAATTATTTGATATGTTTGATCCTAAAGATATTGCAAAAGAATATTTATTTTTCGAAAATCAGTTGTTTAAATCACATTATGTATTAGATAGGGAAAAATTATTTTCTTGTGGCTCATCGTTTTAAGATTTAGACTAAAAATGTTTTGCTATTAATTTGATGGAAGATAAAATAATATTAAACGAATTATTGAACAAAATATTAAACTAATTCAAATAAAAATACTAAAAATTAAAAAACCTATGGTATAATTGTTGTGAAAGTGGGAAGTGTTATGACAGTTAAAGATATAATAAAAATATGTAATGGAAAACTTTTATGCGGTGATGAAAATATAGTATGCGAAAATTTTTCTAAAGATACAAGAACTATAAACTTTGGTGATGTTTATGTTGGCATTAAAGGTGAAAATTTTGATGGTAATTTATTTTATAAAGATGCTATTAAAAATGGTGCAAGTGTCTGTATTTTAGATAATGAAGATGTTATCGAGGAAAAACTTGGTACTATCATCATTGTAAATGATTCTATTTTAGCACTTGGCGCTCTTGCATCTTATAAAAGAGATTTATATAATATTCCTGTTATTGCGGTAACTGGTAGTGTAGGAAAAACTTCAGTTAAAGATATGATTAATGAAGTGTTAAAAATGAAATATAATGTTTTATGTACAAAAGAAAATTTTAATAATAATATTGGTGTACCTCTTACTATTTTAGAATTAAAAAATCATAATGCTTTAATCGTGGAAATGGGTATGAATCATATGAAAGAACTTTCTTACTTGTCAAAAATAGCAAAACCTACGATGGCTGTTATTACTAATATTGGAACAGCACATATTGGAAATCTTGGAAGTAGAGAAAATATTTTAAAAGCCAAACTTGAGGTCCTTGATGGTATGAATGGTGGAAAGCTTTTTATAAATAATGATAATGATATGCTTCAGAAAGTCCAGTATGATAATTTAGTAACAATAGGTATAGAAAATAAAAGTGATTTTATGGCGACTGATATAACTGAGAATGCTTTTTCATCACGATTTAAGATTAATAATGAAGATATAAAATTAAATGTTGGAAGTATTGCTTTTATATATAATGCCTTATTTGCTTATGCAGTTGGAAAGTATTTAGATGTTCCTAAAAATGATATTAAAACCTCCTTAGAAAAATTTAAATTAAGTCCTCATCGATTAGAAAAGTTTGAAACACAAAAATATACTGTTATTGATGATACATATAATGCAAGTTTAGATTCAGTTAAAAATTCATTAGGACTTTTAAGTAAAATCTTAGGCAGAAAAGTATTTATCTTTGCTGATATTCTTGAGGCAGATAGTTTTGCTAAAGAAATTCACGAAGATGTTGCAGAAAGTATAATGGAAAATAATATTGATGTAACTATATGCGTTGGAAATTTATCTAAATATACTTATGAAAAACTTAAATCAAATAATAATGAAGTTTATTATTTTGCAAGTAACAGTGATGCAATAAATAACTTAAATTCCATTTTAAAAGAAAAAGATACTATTTTGATAAAAGGATCCCATTCAATGAAACTAATTGAGATAGTAAATTTTCTTGAGAAAGAGCAAAATAATGCGTAAATTATGCTTGCAAAAGTAAAAGAAATTGTATATAATAGGCTTATAAGTTTTCACTTAGTTTGAACTTGTTTTCCAAGATTCTTACTCAGTTTAAACCGATTATAATAAAGGAGGAAAAGAAAATGCTTAAGAAAGAAGAAAAAGCTTCTATTATAAAGGAGTTTGCTAAGAATGAAAAAGACTGTGGTTCTGCTGAAGTTCAAATTGCTATTTTAACTAAAGAAATTAATACATTAACTGAACATTTAAAAGAACATAAACATGATTTCCATTCTAAAAGAGGACTTTTAATTAAAGTTGGTAGAAGAAAAAAATTACTTGAATACTTAAAGAATAATGATGTTAAATCATATCGTGAAGTAATTAAAAAATTAAATTTAAGAAAATAGGCACTAAATTTTTTAGTGTTCTTTTTTTTAGTAGAAAGGTGGTAAAAATGAAAAAAGAATTTAAATTAAATTTTTTGGGAAGAGATTTAATTGTGGAAACTGGTCAGCTTGCTAAACAAACTAACGGTTCAGTACTTGTAAGATATGGCGATACTGTAGTACTATCAGTATGCGTAATGGGTAAAACTCCAGTTACTCAAGATTTCTTTCCACTTCAAGTATTATATCAGGAAAAACTATATTCAGTAGGTAAGATTCCTGGTGGATTTATTAAAAGAGAGGGAAGACCTACAGATTCAGCAACACTTGCTGCAAGATTAATTGATAGACCAATTAGACCTATGTTTGATGAAAACTTACGTAATGAAATTCAAGTTATCAATACAGTACTTTCTGTAGATCAAGACAATAGTCCAGAAATGGCTGCGATGTTTGGTTCATCACTATGCCTTGGAATATCTGATATTCCATTTGATGGTCCAGTTGCGGGTGTTATGGTAGGAATGGATGAAAAAGGTAAATTTATTATTAATCCTACTACAGCTGAAGCTGAAAAAAGTAAACTTGCATTAACTGTTGCAGGAACTTCTGATGCAATATGTATGGTTGAGGCTGGTTGTAAAGAACTTCCTGAAAAAACTATGCTTGAGGCTTTAATGTTTGCTCATGAAAATATTAAAACTTTATGCGAATTTCAAAATGAAATTATTAGTGAAATAGGTAAAGAAAAAGTTGTACTTGAACCTGCAAGTATTGATGCTGAAGTTGAAAAAGCTGTTAGAGAGTATGCTACAGACGATATGCTTTCAGCAATTCAAATTAAAGAAAAACTTGAAAAATATGCTAAAATCGATGAAGTTAAAGCAAATACTATTGCTCATTTCGAAGAAGTATATGCTGAAGATGAAGATTTTGCTAGCAAAATGAAAGATGTTGCTAAAGTAGTTGGTTTAATCGAAGGCAATGAAGTAAGAAGATTAATTATTGAAAAACATATTAGACCAGATGGTAGAAAGATGGATGAAATTAGACCGCTTGATGCTGAAATTGACCTTCTTCCTCGTACACACGGTAGTGGACTATTCCAAAGAGGAGAAACTCAAGTTCTTGCAACTACAACACTTGGACCACTTTCAGATCATCAAATTCTTGATGGACTTGGAATCGAAGATACAAAAAGATTTATGCTTCATTATAATTTCCCTAACTTCTGTGTTGGTGAAATAGGAAGATATGGTTCTCCAGGAAGAAGAGAAATAGGCCATGGTGCTTTAGGAGAAAGAGCTCTTGCGCAAGTTATTCCTTCAGAAGAAGAATTTCCATATACTGTTAGAGTTGTTTCAGAAGTTCTTGAAAGTAATGGTTCATCATCACAAGCAACAATCTGTGCTGGATGTTTATCATTAATGGCTGCAGGTGTACCAATTAAGGCTCCAGTTGCGGGTATTGCAATGGGACTTATCTCTAATGGTAAAAAATATACTATTTTAACTGATATTCAAGGCCTTGAGGATCATATGGGAGATATGGACTTTAAAGTTGCAGGTACTAGGGAAGGTATTACAGCTCTTCAGATGGATATTAAGATTAAAGGCGTTACTAAAGCTATTTTAAAAGAGGCCCTTGAGGAAGCTAAAAAAGCCAGAATGAAAATTCTTGATGTTATGGCAACTGCTATAGAAAGCCCAAGAAAAGAACTTTCTAAATATGCACCAAAAGTTGAAAGCTTTATGATTAACCCTGATAAGATTAAAGATGTAATCGGTAAGGGTGGAGAAATGATTACTAAGATTATTCTTGAATCATCAAATGTAAAAAGTGTTAATGACAAAGATGCCGTTAAAGTGGACATTGATGATGACGGAAAAGTAATTATTTATCATATGGATAAAGAAGTTATTGAAAAAACTAAAAAGATGATTGAGAATATTACAAAAGAAGTTGAAACTGGCAAAATCTATAATGCTAAAGTAGTTAAAGTCGAAGACTTTGGTGCTTTTGTAGAACTTTGGCCAGGTTGTGAAGGATTAGTACATGTTTCTCAACTTGATACAAAAAGAGTAGAAAAATCATCTGATATAGTTTCAGTAGGTGATGAAATAATTGTTAAATCACTTGGCTATGATAACAAAGGAAGATTAAATCTATCAAGAAAAGAGGCTCTTCCTAAATCAGAAAATACTTCTCTAGAAAAACCTAAAAAAGAAACAAAAACTAAAAAAGGTTTATTTGGTAAAAGTAAAAAATAATTAAGTCTAGGGAAACCTAGATTTTTTTATGAAAAATGGTAGTTATCGACCAATTTTGATATACTATACCCTAAAAGTGGTCGATAACTTGATATTTTTGAACGTAAATTTGAGTTCTTTAAGCAAATATGGTATAATTTTCGTAATTAAGGGGGAACTATGAAAGAAATATATGATAAAATATATGGGCTTTATAATGAAATATCAAAAATACCTATGGATAGTCCAAAGTATTATGAACTTTATAAAGAATATATTAAATTACTTGTACTAGTTAGCTCAAATAATCCTAGTTTTAATGATGATGTAAAAAGGTATGTAAATGGTAATTGTTATTCATACGCTCTTGATATTTTTAACCCCGAAGGTATATCTAATATTATTATGCAGTTAGGTTTAAATATTGGCTATTTAAGTAAAAATTTAGTTTATAAAGGAACACCCGAAAAATATTTATATGGCCTTGCAAAAGATTTCGAAGAACTTAATATCGATTCTTATGAAACTTCTGTAAATTTACCTAATAATCACGGAGGATATAAAATAGCACTTTATTTATCATTTAATGATTTTCATTTTTTAAGACAAAATAGTGATGGCTCCTTTTCACATAAAGTAGGCTATTTAAATAAAACTAATAAACTTGATACTTTACCTAAAAATGTTAATGGTAATTATGAACTTATTAGGGTGCTAGAAATAGTTAAACCAAAAGTTAGATAAAGCAAAAGTTTTTTAACAAATTATCTTTTGTTTTTTTTAATTAAATGATATACTTTAGTTAGTAAGGATGAAGTAAATGAGAGCAAGATTTAAAAGTGCACTTGGATTTATAATGATGCTTTTAATAATATCAATAATATTATTTGCATTTTATTTTGTTTATAAAAAAGTACGTTCAAGTGATGGAGATATAAAAATAACTGGAGATTTATCAATCAATTTTCATAATGGAAAAAAACTTAAAATTGATAAAGAATTCAAAACTAAAATTACTGTGATTAATAATGGCGATGAAGATATATATTATTATATTGAGTTTGTTAATCCTAAAAATGTGAGTGGTGTTACTTATACTTTAACAGATAATGCTCTTATTAATGTAAGTGATGATTTGCCTAAACATAATGAAATAATATCAAGTTACATATTAATAAAAAAAGGTGAAATACACGATTATGAATTAACATTTACAAATAGTTCTGATAATATTGCAAGTCTTGAACTTAACTGTGAACAAGAGGCTCTTAATGATAATAGTTTTGCAGAAAGTATACTTAAAAATAATGAAATAAAAAGTGAAAGTAAAACAGCAGTGGGTAAAGAAATTGCCACGGAGGATGAAGGATTAATTAAAACTGTGGATGATTATGGAGTTTCTTATTATTTCAGAGGTAATGTTCAAAATAATAATGTTAGTATAAATAATTTAAATTTTAAAATTGTTAGAATAAATGGTGATGGTAGTGTAAGACTTGTACTTGCTGGTGATACCGGAGAATTAAAAAAGTACATTGACTCTAATGAAAAATATAGTTATAAAGATTCGGTTGTAAAAGCATATTTAGATTCTTGGACTACAATTAATCTTGGAGATTATACATCATTTCTAGCTACTCAAAAATATTGCAATGATGTTTTATTAAATGATGATACTTTTTATGCTTATACTAGAGTTATGGAAGATTATATTCCTTCGTTTATCTGTTTAAGTGAAAAAGTTTCTAGTAAAGTAGCACTTTTAACAGTGGATGAAGTTCTTTTTGCCGGAGCAACTCCAAATGAAGAGAATACTTCATTTTACCTTTATAATGAAAATATAGAATCGGATTCATTTTTAATGAGTAGTTCAAAACTTGTAAATGGTGTATATTATCCTTTTGCACTTTCGAAAAAAGGCCAAATTTTATCTGATGTATCAGGTTCATTTTTAAGAAGTGTAAGACCGGTAATTACAATAATTAAAACAGCTTTAGTCGAAGGCGATGGCACTAGTGAAAATCCATACAAATTAATTACTAATTAGTATTATTTAAAAAAAATATAGAGCAAAATAATAGACATTGTACTAAAAATTTAGTACAATTTTCTTGTATGGAAAATATATTTAGTTTTACAAAAAATGATTTAATTAAAAAATTTGAAAGTGATGGTAAGAAAAAGTTTATGGCATCACAAGTTTTTGATTGGCTATATGATAAAAAAGTTTATAATTTTGATGAATTTACAAATATTAAAAAAGAAAATACTCTATATTTAAAAAATAATTTTACCACTGATTTTATTAAAATAATTAAAGTCGAGGAAGATACTGATGTAAAAAAATTCCTATTTGCTCTTGAGGATGGTCAAAAAATCGAAGCAGTTTTAATGATGCATAATTATGGATTAAGTGTATGTGTTTCATCTCAAGTTGGTTGTAACATGGGATGTAAGTTTTGTGAAAGTGGTAGACTTAAAAAAATAAGAAACCTTGAGACATATGAAATGGTAGAGCAAATTATATTAATATCAAAATATATAAATCAAAGAATAGATAGCTGCGTAATAATGGGTATTGGTGAACCTTTTGATAATTATGATAATGTAATAAATTTTATAAGAATTATAAATGACCAAAAAGCACTTAATATTGGTGCAAGACATATAACTGTTTCCACTTGTGGAATAGTTCCTAAAATAAAAGAGTTTGCATCACTTGACTTGCAAGTTAATTTAGCAATATCACTTCACGCACCAAATGATAAGATAAGAAATGAAATTATGCCTATAAGTAAAGCATATAGTTTAAATGAACTTATGGATGCTCTTGATTATTATTATGAAAAAACTTTACGTAGAATAACATTTGAATATGTCTTATTATCTGGAATTAATGATTCAAAAGAAAATGCCATAGAACTAGCAAATTTAATTAAGGGTAAAAATGCTTATGTAAATTTAATAAATTATAATGAAACTAAAAATATTGACTTTAAAGAAAGTAAAAAAATTAATGAATTTTATGATATTTTGAAGAAAAATGGAATAGATGTTACAGTGCGTAGAAAGTTCGGAAATAAAATTTCTGCTGCATGTGGACAACTTCGTAGTAAAGAAGTGTAGAAATATTATCTAAATAATGGTATAATTTTTATGAAGATAGGTGATGAAATGAAAACATTTTATTTAACTGATGCAGGCAAAGTACGCGGTCACAACGAAGATAGTGTTACAATACTTAAAAATAAAAGTAATGAATATCTTTTGATGGTGGCTGATGGTATGGGTGGACATCGTAAAGGTGAAGTTGCTTCGATGATAGCAATAACTCATCTTGGTAAAAGATTTACTGAAATAGCAAGTATTGGTACAAAATATGATGCAGTAAATTGGCTTAATGATAATGTAAGTGAAATTAATAAAAATATATTAGATTATACGGTAGAGCATTCTGATTCATTAGGAATGGGTTCTACTTTAGTAGTAGCAATTCAAACTAAAGATTTCTTAATCTTTGGTAATATAGGAGATTCTTCGGGGTATGTTATGAAAAATAAAAAGCTTCATAAGGTAACAAAGGATCATACTTTAGTAAACCTTCTTGTAGAAGCTGGAAATCTAACTGAAGAAGAAGCAAAATATCATCCAAAGAAAAATGTACTTATGCGTGCTCTTGGAGCAACAGAAAAAGTACAAATGGATATATTTGATGTAGATATGAATAATGAGGGAATAATGCTATGTTCTGATGGTCTTACAACAATGCTTGCTGATGACCAAATAGAAAAAGTATTAATTGATGAAAATTTAGATGCAGAAGAAAAAGTGGTTAAATTAATTCAAAAATGTAATGCAAGAGGAGGTTTTGACAATGTGTCAATTGCTTATCTTGAAAAGGGCGAAGGTGATAATTAGTGATAGCAAAAGGTCAAAAGATTTCTGACCGATATCAAATAATAAAATCTATAGGCGAAGGTGGAATGGCTAATGTTTACCTTGCTTATGATACAATACTGGAAAGGAATGTTGCAGTTAAAGTTTTAAGAGGAGATCTTGCAAATGATGAAAAGTTTGTTAGACGATTCCAAAGAGAGGCTTTACAGGCATCGAGTTTATCGCATCCCAATATTGTTGAAGTTTATGATGTCGGCGAAGATAATGGCGAATATTATATTGTAATGGAGTATGTTGAGGGTAAACACCTAAAAGGGCTTCTTAAAAAAAGAGGTAAACTTACTATTCCTGAAGTTGTAGATATTATGATTCAGGTTACAAGTGGCCTTACGGTAGCTCACGATAGTTATATAATCCACCGCGATATAAAGCCACAAAATATAATGATACTTGATAATGGACTTGTAAAACTAACTGATTTTGGTATTGCTCTTGCAATGAATTCAACGCAGCTTACCCAAACAAATTCGGTTATGGGTTCGGTACATTATTTACCTCCGGAGGGAGCATCGGGTAAAGGTGCAACCCTTCAAAGTGATATATATTCACTTGGAATACTTATGTATGAACTTCTTACTGGCAAACTTCCGTTTCGTGGAGAAACAGCTGTAGAGATTGCGTTAAAGCAACTTAAGGAACCAATGCCAAGTATTAGAAAAGAAATACCTGATATTCCCCAGTCGATTGAAAATATTATTTTAAGAGCAACAGCAAAAAATCCTAAAAATAGGTATGCTGATGCCAGAGAAATGCACGATGATTTATTAACATGTTTAGATGAATCAAGAAAAAATGAAATTAAAATTAGTTTAAAATATCCAGAAATTGATTTAGATGATGGAAAGATGTTAAAACTAAAAAATGAAAATCTTACAAAGAAGGAAAGTGATGAGATTATAGCAAAGCGTATAACCCAAAGGGATATTAATAAAAATCAAAACAAATCAATAGTAATTTTACTATCAATATTTACAGGAATTGTTGTCCTAATTACAAGTATAGTAGTACTTCTTCCTAAATTAACTAAAAAGGCCCAAGTTACAGTACCTGATGTATCAAATATGACTGTTGCAGAAGCTACAAAAGTTTTAAAAGATGAAGGCTTTACTATTTCAGAAACTCAAATTGAAGAAGATGATGTAAAGGTAGAGAAGGGAAATGTAATTACTACAATACCTTCGCCTGGAACGGTACATAAAAAAGGTTATGAAATACAATTAAAAGTATCTACAGGTAGTAAGTCTATTGAAGTTGAAGATTATACAGGTAAAAACTATTTAGAGGTTAAAGGGAAACTCGAGGCTTATGGAATCAATGTTATTATCAAAAAAACTGAAATGGAAGTTGATTCAGATGAAGATTATGAAACAAATATAATTATGGATCAATCTGTTAAAAAAGGGGAGTATTTGACAAGTGGAGATAGTATTGAACTTTCAATTCCTGATATTAAAAATCTATACCCTGATTTTACTGATGGAACTTACAGTGTAAGCGATATAATTGATTTTGCAAATGAATATCAATTAAAATTAAAATTTATTGATAAAGATAGTAAAACTATTTCTATAACAAGTGAAAATGCAAATGAATATGCTGATTATAAGATACTTACACAAAATAGAGCAGCGGGAACTAAAGTAACAGAAAATGCCTCATTTACAATTAAAATAGATGTTAGTTCATCTGAAAGTAGTTCAGATAATAAAACTTGTAAAGAAGAAGGTTTATGTTAAACGGACTTATAGTTAATATAAACTCTAATAGATTTAAAGTTTTAGCAAATGATAAAGAGTACATATGCTCCGCTAGGGGAAAATTCCGTAATGATAAAATTACTCCTCTAGTCGGAGATAATGTTTTATTTAATGAAAAAACTTTACAAATAGAAAAGATACTTGAAAGAAAAAACTTTTTATTAAGACCTATGATTGCTAATGTTGATATTGCAGTAGTAATTACTAGTACTAAAGAACCTAATTTAGATTTAAATTTACTTGATAAACTTCTTACAGTAATTCATAAAAATAAAATTAAACCTTTAATATGTTTTACAAAAACTGATTTACTTAATGAAGAAGAAAAGAAAATTTATTTAAATATTAGAAAATATTATGAAAAATATTACGATGCACTCGATAATACAGAAATTTCTAAATTCAAAGAAATTATTCAAAATAAAGTAGTGGTTTTATGTGGCCAAACTGGTGCTGGTAAATCAACATTTATTAATAAGATTGATGATAAATTAAATCTTGAAACAAATGAAATAAGTAAAGTTTTAGGAAGAGGTAAACATACAACAAGAATGGTAACTTTATATAAAGAAGATGGCTTTTTTATAAGTGATACGCCAGGTTTTAGTAGTCTTTCATTAGAAAATGTTTCTTTTGAGGATTTAAATAATGCTTTTGTAGAGTTTTCAAACTTTAAATGTAAATATAATGATTGCAATCATATTAATACACAAGGTTGTAATATTGAAAATAATGAAAAGATACTTCCAAGTAGATATGAAAATTATAAACTTTTTTTAAAGGAGATATATGAAAATCGCAGTAAGTTATTTAAGTAGTAAAGATTATAAAACCTCTATTAAAAAAATAGAAAATTCTAAAGCGGATTTTGTGCACTGTGATATATGTGATGGCTCATATGTTAAAACAAATAATTTTAATAAAGAAAATTTTCTTAATTTATTTAATAGAGTAAATAAAAAGTTAAATGTACATCTTATGGTAGACTTCCCTAAAAGATATGTAGATATGTTAAAGGGACTTAATATTGATGAAATAATTATTCATAATGTAAAAGATACTAAAGATATTATAGAGTATATTAAATCATTAAATTTTAAAGTAGGTATTGCTATAAATCCAGATGAGAATGTAATGGACTTTATTAAATATTTTCCTTTGGTAGATGAAGTCCTAGTTATGAGTGTAAACCCTGGTAAGGGAGGTCAACCTTTCTTAAAAGAGGTTATTCCTACCATAGATTATTTATATAGCGTAAAGGGTATTTATAAATTTAATATTGCTATTGATGGTGGTATAAATGATGAAACTATTAAACTAGTTAAGGGTAAAGTAGATTTAGTTATAAGTGGTTCATTTATTACAAATAGTGATGATTATAATGATCAAATTGATAAATTGTTAATGAGGTCTTCAAATTTTAGTGTGATAAATCCAAATTAGAGTTTCTAGATTAAATGTGAAAAAATCTAATATAAAAAGTGATGTTGCAGCATCACTTTTTTTGCGTACATTATGGTATACTATAATTGCGAAATAAAGATATATCAAATGTACAAATATATGGTAACATATTTTTTCTATTTTTGATAGTCTATTTTGCAGAAAAAGGTAAATATGAAGTAGAGAAATTACTTTCTCTTAATGGGACTAAGTAGAAAATATAAAAGTCAAACTACCCGGAGATGGAATAATGTTTACATTCCAAGTTAATTAATGTTGTAAAGTTACTTGAAAAAAATTATAAAATATTTTATACTTAGGATGATAGGAGAATAAGAAAGGGCTGTAAATAATTTTATATGCTCTTTTTTGAAAAAAGTATGGAAGAAAAGAAAATCGATTTATTAAGTGAAATCAAAAAAGATATTGTCAAAGAAAAGTCAGTATCCTCACTTGCAAAAAAATACGACATAAGTGAATATGAAGTTTTAGGACTTGTTAAAAAATTAAAGGATGAAGGTATTAATGTAACTTATAGTGAAAAGAATAAAGATGCTTATATAGTTATTAATGACCACCCAGATTTTACTAAAGAAAATGATTATTATATTACCGAAGATGTTGACTCAAATACAAAGATAGCCTTTATTTCTGATACTAGATTTGGCTCTAAAAATGAACAAATTGCTATTTTAAATGATATGTATAAAAATTTTGCAATTGCTAATGTAAAATATGTATTTGTTTTAGGAAATCTTTTGGAGGGACCATATAAGGGTGAAAATAATCTTGAATATGGTAAAAGTTTAATTACTAACGATGCTTATGGACAAGCGGACCATTTAATTGAATACTTCCCAAGAGTCGAGGGCATTAAAACTTTATTTATTACTGGTAGAAATGATCATAAATTTTCTAAAGAATTAAATGTTGGTGAATATATTGCAAGAGAAAGAGAAGATATGATTTATCTAGGACCAAAAGCTTGTACAGTTCATTTTAATGAAGTTACTTTTAAACTTGAACAGTTAAAAGCAGGTGATGCCTACACAGTAGCTTACCCACCACAGACATATTCAAGAAGTATGTCAAGTTATGAAGACTATGATGCAATATTTTTAAGTGGTACTAGGTCTGCACAACATTTTCCAGCGATAAGAGATACGCAAATATTTTCAATTCCTTCCGTAGTGGAAAGAACTCCACTTATGAAAGCAAATAGACAGCAAAATACAATTGGAGCCACAATAATTGATGTAAGTTATACAAAAACTGGTAAATTAAAAAGATTACTTCCTGAAGTAATGCCATATTATAAACCAAGTAAAGATAATTATTTAACCACTAAAAAATTAAATGTATCTAAAAATGAACTTGGTGAATTTGAAAATACGAAAGAAATAATTCAAAATAAACACGCATACTTTGATTCAATTGATAAGATTTATAGACTTCTAAAAAAAGAACAATCTTTTGAGGAACTAAGAAGTAAACTTGATATATCTACTGATGCTTTATACGGAATGATTACTATATTAAATGAATATGGAAGACCAGTTGATGTAGTAGATATAAATGGAACTTTAGTAGTTCGAAAAACATTTCAAAAAAGAAAAGATAATATAATTAAACCTCCGAAAGAAGAGCTTAATAAAAAAGAAATTTTAGTGGTATCTGATACTCATTATGGAAGTATTTGGTGTCAACCTTCAATGGTAAATACAGCTTGTTATGAAGCATATAATCGTGGTATTACCGACTTTTATCATATCGGAGATATATCTGATGGTGATTATTCTAGGGTAAGACCTAACCATATTCATGAAGTATTTTTATATGGTGCATCTGGTCAAATAAATTATGTAATTGAAAATTTACCTAAATATCCAGGTGTAAAATGGCACGCTATTCAAGGTAGTCATGATCAAACTCATCAGTTTAATTATGGTGTTGTTTTAGCGGATGAAGTTGCTAAAAAAAGACTAGATTTTGAATATTTAGGACAAGATAGAGCCTTTGTATATTTTGGTAATTGTAAAGTAGAATTATTCCATCCGGGAGGAGGAACATCAAGAATACTTTCCACTAAACCGCAAAATGGTATAGACCAAATGGCATCAGGTACTAAACCAAAACTTTCTATACGTGGTCATTATCATAAAATATATTATATGTTATATCGTAATATTCATATGCTTTTGGCTCCTTGTAATGTAGATCAATCATCCTTTATGATGAAAAATGAACTACCTAATTTAATGGGCAATTACTTTTTAACTATTTATTATGATGATAATGGTGATATACAATATTTAGATGTAGAACCAATGATTTTTGAACAAAGTGATGTTCGTAAAAATGATTTTGAAAATCCTAGAAAATGCATCAAAAATAAAATACTTACGAAGAAGAACTAAAAATCTTCTTCTTTTTTTGTGTAAAAAATGTGTAAAGTATAAAAAATACTAAAATTTCATAATTTTATCTAAAAATATATTTTTGGAAGCAATTTAAAATTTTTTTTGCAAAAAATCACCCTAAAAAGATAAATTTAGAACAAAAACTGCATTTTTCAGGTTTTTGCTTAATTCTTTTAATTTTGCTAATATGCATTTGAAAGGAGGAAAGATTATGCCTTATGGATTTATTAATGATAGAGCGGCTAAACTACTTATTACTGATAAAAAGCTTAGAGAATATGTATGTTTAATAATAAGCAAATTATTAAAATTAAACTTTAATTACGTTAAAAATAATTTAGAACTGGTACATAATGGAGTTAATGAAAATCAAAATATAAAAGGAAGAGATACAGATGCATTATTTAAAAATGATTATAGTGTTATCAACTTTGAATTTAATAATGAATACCAGTCTGAATATATTGCAAAAAATAATATGTATGTATTTCATCTGTGTTTAAGACAACTAAAACCCGGTGAAAAAGAGAATAAAATTAAACCAGTATATCAAATAAACGTTAATAATTACGATATTTATAAAAAAGGCGAGTTTATTTATAAAACACAATTATGTGAGACAACATATTATTGCGTTCGAGATAATAATCTCGTTATCTATGATATTAATATGGACTTTCTAAAAAAACTAAGCTATAATGAAATTGATGGGATGCCAAGCGATAGTTTGGAAAAACTGTTTCTAGTATTTTACAATAGAGAAGATATTAATTATGAACAGTTTTATAATGGTAATCCATTAATGGAAAGGGTAGTTAAGAGGTTAGAAGAAATGTGGAAAGATTTTGATGATATGCTTTATTATGATGCCGAAGAACTTAGAAAGCAAGTAGATGATAGGCTAAGAAAAGAGCGCGATGCTGAAATTGAAAAAGAAGTTACTGATAGAATAACAA
>DJOC01000084.1 GCA_002439555.1 Caryophanales bacterium UBA6448
CCTAATATAATTTTACTTTTTAAATGAATAAGTTCTGATGCCATAACTAAATACTCACTCTTATTATCTAAATCATTTTTATCAAGTGAGTTAATAAAGTTGATGTATTCGTCAATTATTATCTTTAAATCTACTTCATATATGTCAAGTTCATGTTTCTTAACCATATGAAGAAGTAAATCTAAAGGTCCTGTAAAATCTTTAATATTAAAATTCATAAATCCCCCGACTAACTACAAGTAAAGAATTCAGCGGTCATTTCATAATTAATTTTAATTGGGCTTACCCCTTTACTATAGTAATAAATATTATCTATTTGCGTATCACCAGCATTATAATCCATTGTTAATCTATATCTAAATCCATTAGTTATTTCAGTAACTGTCGCAGTAACACCTGACTTTCCTTCGAAAGATGCTGCTAAAGTACTATATTCATTAAATAAATTTGTATAATTTGCATTGTCATTTGTAACTATAATAGTATCTTCATATTTAAATAACTTATCATTTTCAAAGAAATATATAATTGACTGTCCACTATTATTTTTACAAGTCATCGCGGATTTATTTTCACTATCAACATCAAGACTAATTAAATCATAATCACTTTCCTCAAGCTTAGCAATATTATACTTTGTTGGTGTAATACTTAATTGATATGAAAAATTCTTATTAGACTTATTTGCAATTAATCCATTTATTTTTACTACAGCAAGCTGTGTATTATTATCATCATACAATCTAATAAAATATAAATCATTTGTTAAATCAAGCTCTTTATCAACATTATTATTAACTAAAAAACTTAATGTTCCAGCATCAAAACTAATATTTGTAAAAGTAACATCGCTTAAATTTACTTCATTATTTGTAAATGCATAAATAGTATTTTTACTATTATCGGTAACATTTGTTATGGTGTTAGTCCCATTTTCAGTATTATTTGAAGTGTTATTATTAGTTACGTAATTATTGGTAAATGCTTTATTATATAAATAATCACGGTATGCTTTTTGAATATCAGGTAAGAAATAAATTACCACAATAAAAATAATAAACAAAAAAAGTGTACCAATCCAACCATATTTTTTTGTATCAGTTCTTCCTATTGTAACTGATTGTAAAGGATTTGCATCTATATTAACTTTTCTTCTTCTAGCCAAGTTATTCCCTCCTACTCTTCATAGTAATTATACTATATTTGTAAATATAAAACAAGAAAAGTATTGCACTTTGAAATATTTATTGTTATAATATATCTAGTTTTGTTGGAGCAAAACAATTTGGCGGGGTATATCAACTGGCTAGATAGTTCGGTTCATACCCGAAATGTTGGGGGTTCGAGTCCCTCCCCCGCTACCAAATAAATATTAATAGATAGAAATATCTATTTTTTTTAGAGGTGATTATTTAAAACTAAATAATCCAAGTTAATTGTATCACGTTTTTCTATAAACCCCAACGAACAAGTTAGAATAATTTTACTTAAATAATGAGAAAATAGTATTAAAAAGACTGGCAAGCATATTGCATAATAAAAATGATTAAAATTATATTTATTATTTAGTTAATCACAACCTTTAAGCTATTAGAAAGAAAAAAGGACTTACTCAAGCAAAATTTATAGAGCTTTGTAATCATAGTGAAGAATTTAAAACGAATATTGAATGCGTCACTTACTTTTAAAATTCAGATTTTTCTCTGAACATTTTTTCTTTTGTAGACAAAGTCAAAAATATATGATATAATCTATTTGTTTTTGAAAAACTTTTAAAAAAAAGAAAGAAGGATTTTATATGAAAAATGAAATAGAGGAAACATCTATAGTTGCTTTAGGTGGCCTCGGAGAAGTTGGAAAAAACATGTATGTTATTACTCATAAAGACGAAATAATTATAATAGATTGTGGAGTTCTTTTCCCCGAGGATGACTTACTTGGAATAGATTATGTAATACAAGATTATACATATCTTAAGCAAAACGAAAGTAAAATTAAAGCATTATTAATAACGCACGGACACGAAGATCATATCGGAGGAATTCCGTTTTTACTTCAAAGTGTAAATATTCCTGTTATTTATGCTCCAAAGATTGCAACAGACTTAATTAATAAAAAACTTGATGAAAGAAATATTAATTATAAAAATATTGAACTTATTAACAAAGATTTAGTTTTAGAGTATAAATATTTTAAAATTGAATTTGTTAATACAACTCACTCAATACCAGATAGTTTTGCAATATGTATTCATACACCAAATGGAACAATTTTTGAAACTGGAGATTTTAAATTTGATTTAACTCCAATTGGTCCAATGGCAGATATTCATAAAATGGCTAAAATTGGTGCTGAAGGTGTAACATTACTTTTAAGTGATTCAACAAATGCCTTATCCGAAGGTTATTCAAAAAGTGAATCATCAGTTGATGGAACATTAAATGATATTATATCAAGACATCACGGAAGAGTTATAATTGCAACATTTGCCTCAAATATATTTAGAATTAAACACATTGTTGAAACTTGTAAACAATATGGAAGAAAAATTATAGTCTTTGGTAGAAGTATGGAAAATGCAATTGAACTTGCAAGTAATAATGGTCTTATCGAAGATAAAAGTATATTTATTGATGCATATCAAGCAAAAAGTTTAAAAAGAAATGAAGTTTGTATATTATGTACTGGTACTCAAGGAGAACCTCTTGCGGCTTTATCAAGAATTGCCAATGGTGTTCATAAACAAATATCATTATTAAATGATGACCTAGTAATTTTCTCATCAAGTGCTATACCTGGTAATGCTAATAGTATAAATAAAATTATTAATAAACTTTATCTAAAAGGCGTAAGAGTATTTACAAATACAGAATTTAGTGATATTCATACATCAGGTCACGCTAAAGAAGAGGAACTTAAATGGATGCTTCGAATAATTAAACCAGCATATTTTATGCCAATGCACGGAGAATATAGAATGCTTAAAAAACACGCTGAAATTGCCAAAATGTGTGATGTTGAAAACTCTATAATCTGCGAAAATGGTAATGTTGTTAAAATGCTTAATGGTAAAGTATATAAAGATGGTAATGTGGTATCCGGAGATGTTTATGTTGATGGTTCAAGAGTTGGCGATGTAGGGTCTGTCGTTATAAAAGATAGAAAACTTATGAGTCACGATGGAATTTTAATTACAATTTTAAATATAAACACTTTAACAAGAAAACTTTTAATTAAACCAAATGTTACTGCTCGTGGATTTGTTACAATAAATGAAAACATTGAACTAATTAATAAAATTGAAAATAAAATTTCTGATATTACAAATAACTATTTAGCAAAATCAATTTATAGTTATACTGATTTAAAAAATCAAATCATTTTAGAGGTTCTTCCATACATTAATGAACTTACAGGAAGAAGGCCAATTATATTACCTGTAATTATGGAAGTTAATCAATCTATATATTAAAAAAACTGCAATAATCATATTGCAATTTTTTTATAGGCATTTTTCTAATTGTTCATTTTGACTATAGAATCTATCAAATGTTAAATACTTTGCTCCATCTTTTATTAGCACCTGAGGTTTTTGTACCTCTTTATTTTTAAAAACTGTTTCACAGTTTAAAGTAAAATACTTCGGACTAAATATCATACAAAGTTTATCACTTGCCCAATGTTTTTCTAATACATTTCTGTCTATTTTGGAAAATGAACTAGGGTATTGTCCGTGTGAATGATAACAGCCAATTACATCGAGGTTTTTAGATTTAGCAAAATTTAATGCTCTAGATTCATAAAAAAGAGGAAACATAAATTCATTTTCTGAACCCACTAAATCTTTTTCATAATACATTTGAGTAACATAAAAATATTTAAGGCCATCTTTTTCTACCATACTTCCTAAAAGATAACCACCACATTCGTGAAATTCATCAATAAATGCGTGATTTATAATAGCGTCAGATACATTTAAATTCATAATAACAATTGACTTTTGTGTTTCCATAAATTCCTTTCAAAAAGAAGAAGTAATTATTTTGCTTCTTCTTGTGCTCTTGTTTCTCTGATAACAGTAATTTTAATTGTACCAGGATATTGCATTTCTTTTTCAATTCTTTCTTTCATATCTCTAGCAATTTTAAAACTTGTTAAGTCATCAACTTCGTTAGGTTTAACCATAACTCTAACTTCTCTTCCGGCCTGCATTGCATAAGTTTTTTCAACTCCCTCGAAAGAGTTTCCGATACTTTCTAATTGTTCAAGTCTCTTAATGTAATTTTCAACTGAATCATTTCTTGCACCAGGTCTTGCAGCACTTAAGGTATCCGCTACAGCGACAAGATTTGCAATTACCGTTTTTGCTTCTTTAGCACCGTGATGTGAAATAATTGCATCAAGTACAGTCTCATTTTCGTGATATTTTTTAGCAATATCATAACCAATTTCAACGTGAGAGCCTTCAACTTCGAAATCTATTGCTTTACCAATATCGTGTAAAAGTCCTGCTCTTTTTGCAAGTGAAATGTTTTCACCAAGTTCTGATGCCATAAGGCCACATAAATTGGCAACCTCAATTGAGTGTTTTAAAGCATTTTGTCCATAACTTGTACGATAATTTAATTTACCAATTAAATGTAAAAGTTCTGGATCCATTCTAGTAAGACCAAGTTCATTCATTGTCTTATTACCAAGTTCAGTAATCTTACTATCAATATCTCTTACAGTTTTATCATATACTTCCTCGATTCTTGCAGGATGTATACGACCATCTTTAATAAGGGTTTCAATAGTAATTTTAGCAATCTCTCTACGAAGTGGATCAAAAGATGATATTACAATTGCCTCCGGAGTATCATCAATTATTAAATCAACTCCTGTAATTGATTCAATAGTACGAATATTTCTTCCTTCACGGCCAATTAAACGACCCTTCATTTCATCATTAGGAAGCTCAATTGTACTAACTGTCTGAAGACCTACAACATCATCAGCATATCTTTCCATTGAACCAACAATCAATTGTTTTGCTTTTTCATTTGCCTCAAGTTTTGCTTTAGCAGTTTCTTCGGAAATATACTGTGCAATTTCCTTACTCATATCAGCCTCAACTCTTGACATAATTTGTTTTCTAGCATTATCTTTACTTAAGCCAGATATTTTTTCTAATTTTTCTATTTCCTCTTTTAAAAGAGTATCCATTTTATCCTCTTTTTCTTGGATAGTTTGATTTCTTAAATTTAGAGAATTTTCTTTTGCATCTAAAGACGAATCTCTTTTCTGAAGCATTTCTTCTCTTTTATCAAGATTATTTTCTCTACTAATTAAACGATTTTCAGTTTCTTTAAGTTCAGCTTTTTTTTCTTTTATTTCAGCATCTGTTTGTTGTTTTAATTTAAAACTTTCTTCTTTAAGTTCCAAAAGGGCATCTCTTTTTTGTTTGTCTGCCTCTTTTTTTGCTTCTTCAATTAGTTTAATAGCTTTATTAGTGCGTTTTTTATTTATAACAAAGAATATTACAAATACTAAAGCACCACCAATTATTAATCCAATAATTAGAGTTAAAATGGAAGTTGTAGTTAATTCCATTTTAATCCTCACTTTCCTTTTATATAGAATTTTTTTAATTCCTACAATTTAATTATATATTTTTTTTCAAACTTAATCAATAGAAAAATAATATAGGTTTACAAAATTACCTATATTACATATAAAAATATTGAGAAAAAGAACAATATACTTGCCGCTAAAACAAAAAAATGGAAAATTGAATGCATATATTTTTTCTTTTTACCTACTCCGTAAAATATCGCACCAATAGTATAAATAACTCCTGCACTAATCATTAAATAAATACCCGCTATGTCAATACTTTTTACTAATGCTTTAAAGGTGAATATAATCATCCAACCCATTACTAAATAAAGAAACATTGAAAATTTTTTATATTTATTTAAATTTATAGAATTTAAAGTTATACCAAGGATTGCACATCCCCATATAACGCCAAAGACTGTCCATCCTAAAGCCTTAGGAAGAGAAACTAATGCATAAGGTGTATAAGTTCCTGCTATAAGTAAAAAGATTGAATCGTGATCTAATATTCTAAAAACCCTTTTTGCATTATTAGGCTTAAATGAATGATATAATGTTGACATTGTATATAAAATAATAGAACAAGTTCCATAAATAACAGAACTTACTACCGCATAAACATTATGATGAATTGCACTAAAAACAGTGCACAAAACAAGTGCAGCAATCGAAAGAAGGCATCCTACTCCGTGACTTATCGCCGATAATAGTTCCTCACATAAATTATACTTAGGTATTTCAATTTTATCTTTTAATTTCATATATAAATCATACCATAAATATTATTATTTTTAAACGACAAATATGT
>DJOC01000008.1:0-2226 GCA_002439555.1 Caryophanales bacterium UBA6448
TTTTTCAAATAAATCATACTAAATTTTCTTTCCTTTCAAAAATATTATCAATATAATACCTCTTTATATATTCTTTTGTCAACAAAATATTTATAAGTCTATTTATAATATAAAAATACTGGAAAATCAAAAATCATTTCCAGTATTTTAAATATTTTAGTTAAGTCCAACTTTTTTCTTCATTTCCATCATTTTTTCATAAGCAAGTTTTCTAGAGTTTTCTTTACCATTATTTAGAATTTCTTCGAGTTTACCAGAACTTATAATATGGTTATATTTTTCTTGTATATCACTAATCATTTGTGATGTTAAAGATGCAACATATTTTTTAAAGTTACCATACCCTGAAGTTCTATATTCATTTGCAATATCTTGAACTGGTCTTTTAGAAATAACACTTGCAATATTAAGTAAATTTGAAATACCTGGTTTATTTTCTGCATCAAAATAAACTAAGTTTTCACTATCTGTAGTTGCTCCCATAATTTTTTTAGTAACCATTTCTGGACTATCAAATAAAGATATAACTCCATTTGGATTTACTTCAGACTTACTCATTTTTTTAGTAGGATCTTTTAAATCTTTAATCTTAATTCCCTCTTTACTAATTAAAGGCTGTGGAAGTTTAAAAGTTTCACCATATTTATTATTAAATCTTTCCGCTATATCACGGGCAATTTCAACATGTTGTTTTTGGTCAATACCCACTGGGACATAATCTGAATCACAGTATAAAATATCTGCAGCCATTAAAATTGGATATGTTAAAAGTCCTACTGTAAAATTTTCTTTACCTTTAGATTTTTCCTTAAATTGAATCATCCTTGAGGCTTCACCATAATAAGTGTTACACTCTAAAATCCAAGAAATCATTGGAATATATTCATTATCTGATTGAATATAAATAACAACTTTTTCTGGATCAATTCCACAGGCAATATACATTGCAATAAACTTTTTAATTCTATCCCTTAAAGTGTTTGGATCCTGGTATTCAGTAAGTGCATGAAGATCAGCTACAAAAAGATACACTTCATTATTTTCATCATTAGAAAGCTCAACCATTTGTGATATTGCTCCAATATAATTACCTAAAGTAAGTTCTCCAGTTGGTTTTAATCCTGTTAATATTCTTTTTTTCATATTATCCCTCTTTCTTAAAAAAAATCTTATCCTCAACAGTTAGGATAAGATTTAAGTTCTTATTAATGCCACCTAAAAAGTGCAATTCATATACAATTATACATGCTAATTTGTTAACGAAGTTAAGTACTCCGTGCTAGCCTACTACTGGTTCGGTAGCCTCTCGAAAGCCCATTTCGTATATTACTCATTTATAACTTTCCACCACTAGTTACTCTCTTTGAAACAAATAATACCTACTTTTCTTTCTCATTGATTTACAAATTTATTGTATAACTATATTTTTTCTTTGTCAATAGATAAAATTTTCGAATTATAATTCAAATTGAGAATTATAAAGTTTAGCGTAAAAGCCATCTTTTTTCATAAGTTCATCGTGAGAACCTTGTTCTATAATATTACCTTCGTTCATAACAAGTATTAAATCTGCATTTTTTATTGTTGAAAGTCTGTGAGCAATTATAAATGAAGTTTTATCCTCCATTAATTTATCCATTGCTTTTTGAACAAGCTCTTCAGTTCTTGTATCAACATTTGATGTTGCTTCATCAAGTATTAAAAGTGGTGCTTTTTCACACATACCTCTTGCAATTGTAAGAAGTTGTTTTTGACCTGCGGAAATATTATCATTTTCAGATATTACTGTATCATAATTATTGGGAAGTGTTTTAATAAAATGATCTAGTCCAATATATTTACAAACACTTTCAATTTCTTTATCAGTAATTTTTGAATTATTATATCTAATATTTTCTTTAACAGTTCCTTCGAAAAGCCAAGTATCTTGAAGGACCATTGTAAATAAACTATGAACATTTTCTCTTGTTAAATCGTGAATGCTTTTGCCATCAATAGTTATATCACCATCGTGAATATCGTAAAACTTCATAAGTAAATTAACCATCGTAGTTTTACCAGCACCAGTTGGGCCAACAATTGCAATCTTTTGACCGGATTTTACATCCGCAGAGAAATTTTTAATAATTGTTTTACCATTTTCATCATATTTAAATGATACATTTTTAAACTCTATATTACCTTTTACATCATTTTTAAGAAGTTTATCTTTATTTTCTTCTTTAG
>DJOC01000008.1:2318-5758 GCA_002439555.1 Caryophanales bacterium UBA6448
GATTGAATAAAAGTAAATTCTTGTGCAATTGAGGAAAGTGGCATTGTAAATAATCTAACATAAGTAATAAAGGCAATAATAACACCAAATGATATTTTACCATTCATAGTAAGAAGTGCTCCAACTATACATACAGCAACATAGCCAAAGTTTCCGACAAAACCCATCATTGGATGCATAAGGCCTGATAAGAAACCACTTTTTCTACTACTTTCACTTACTTCATTATTTATTTTATCAAATTTTTTATTAGCATCATCTTGACCATTATAAACTTTTACAACATTAAGTCCAGAATATATTTCTTCGATATGGCTATTAAGTTTTCCTAAACCCTCTTGTCTTTTTACAAAGTATTTTTGACTCTTTGAAAGAACAATTGCCATAAAAACGAAACCTATTAATGAAGATAGTATTGCAGTTACACTCATAAGAGCATTTGTCTTAAACATCATTATAATTGATCCTAAAAGTAGTGTTACATTACTAGCAAGTGATGATAATGAGTTATTAAGTGTTTGAGCAAGTGTATCAACATCATTTGTTACTCTTGAAAGAACATCACCAGTTTGATGATTATCAAAATATTTAAGTGGTAAAGTATTTATTTTATGTGAAATTCTACCACGAAGACTTCTTGCAAAATTATTTGAAACATGTGTCATTGAAAAAGATTGTAAAAAGTTAAATATTGCACTTATAAAATATATAGTTAAAAGTGTAATACATATTGTTTTAATTTTATCAATGTCCATTTTAGGCTTAATTACCTTTTGAATACTTTCTGGCATTTCATCAAGTGCTTTATATAAATCGTTAGCACTCATATTTTTATCAAGATTTTGAGCTATTTTTGCATACTGCATTTGATCAGTTGCACTTATAGTAACTCCATCAACTAAAATATCTTTCCCAAAAGAAGTAGCTAGACTTTCATTTAAATACTTGAAGTTTTTAGTATTAACAACTAAACCTTTTTGAATTTCATCAGTTAATTTAGAAAGTCTATTTGGTGCACTAATTGTTAATGCAGAACCTAAAATTGCTAAAATTAAACTTATAAATATAAGTACTTTAAAAGGTTTTAATTCTTTAACAAGTCTTTTAAGAGAACCTTTAAAGTCTTTAGCATTTTCCATTTTTTTATTATGCATTTTCAAGCTCCTTTCTAGAAAGTTGAGAATAAGCAATTTCTTTATAAACATCACATTTTTTTAATAATTCTTTATGAGTTCCTATTCCCACTACATTACCATTATCAAGTACAACAATTTTATCAGCATTAAGTATTGTACCTATTCTTTGGGCCACAATTAAAGTTGTCGCACCTTCTACATTTTCTTTTAATGCTTTTCTTAAGAGTGAATCAGTTTTATAATCAAGAGCGGAAAAAGAGTCATCAAATATATATATTTCTGGATCTTTAGCAATTGCTCTTGCAATAGAAATTCTTTGTTTTTGACCACCAGAGACATTTGTTCCTCCGGAGGCTATATGTGAATCTATACCTTTGTCCATTTTAGATACAAAGTCATATCCTTGTGCAATTTTTAAAGCTTCCTCTACTTTTTCTTTAGTAATTTTCTTATTAGATTTTCCATAAGAAACATTATATTTAACAGTTCCATCAAACATTACTGCTCTTTGAGAAACATAACCAAGTTTATTATGTAAAGATTCAAAAGTATAATCTTTTACATTAACGCCATCAATTAAAACTTCTCCATCAGTAACATCATAAAATCTTGGCACTAAATTTATAAGCGTACTTTTACCACTACCAGTTGAACCAATAAAGGCAATAGTTTGGCCTTTTTCTGCTTTAAATGAAATGTTTTTAAGTAAATATTCATCAGCATCTGGGTATTTAAATGAAACATTTTTAAATTCAACAGTACCAGTTTCTTTTGTATCACCATTAAATGAACCTTCATTAACAGTTAGTTTTTCTTCAAGGACCTCATTAATTCTTGTCGCAGAAACATTTGCTCTTGGAAGTATCATAAATATCATTGAAAGCATTATAAATGACATTATTATTTGCATTGCATATGTGGAAAATACTACCATATCACCAAATAGTGTTAACTTATCAACCATTAAGGCATTATTAATAAGACTTGCTCCGATAAAATATATTCCAAGTGTCAAAGTATACATTACCATTTGCATAATAGGTTCCATTACTGCAAAACATTTTTGATTAAATAATTGAGTATTTGTTAAAGTATCATTTTCTTTTTGAAATTTATCCTCTTGGAATTTTTCAGCATTAAAAGCACGAACTACCCTAATACCTGTTAAATTTTCTCTTGTTACACGGTTTACTTTATCAATTAATTTTTGAACTAAAGAAAATCTTGGCAACACAATGCTTGTAATAATACCAATCGTAATAAGAAGCACTACAACACATACTGCAGTAAGCACGCTCCATTGCCAACTTTTATTAAGTATTTTAATTATAGCCCATCCCGCTGTCATTGGCGCTTTTATCAAAAGCGATAATCCCATTGATAAAAACATTTCAATTTGACTAACATCATTTGTTGTTCTAGTAATTAAACTACTTACAGAAAAGTTTTTAACTTCGGCAGTAGCTAAATCCATTGTTTTTGTAAATACCTTTTTACGAATATTTTTAGAAAACGTTGTTGAAACATAAGTTAATATATAACTAGTAATTATTGCACCGACAAGTGAACCGAAGGCACATAATAACATATAGCCACCATTTTTTAATATTTCACTCATCTTACTACCTTCAGTTTGAACAAGAACTGTAATATTACTCATATAATCTGGCATTTTAAGTTCTAACCAAACTTCCGCAAAAATAATTAATGCACATATTAAAATTAATAAATAATCTTTTTTTCTTAAATTTTTAAATAGTTTTTTCATTCTTTTCCTCCCTTAAATTTTCTGTCATTTTAGATAAAACCTTTATAAATGTATTTAAATCTTTTTCATTTATACCAGTAAGGCACTTATCTTCAATCTTTTTTATTTTTTCTTTACTACTATTAAAAACTCTTTGAGCATTACTACTTAAAACAATTTTTTTAGTTCTAGTATCAGTATTATCAGTAATTCTAACAATTAAACCATTTTTTTCCATAGTAATCAAAACACTTGATACTGTAGCTCGTGATAGTCCTAAAACTTTTTCAAATTCCTTTTGAAGTGCACATTTTTTAGGCCTACTTATAATATATTCCATAATTTGAATTTGAGTAGTGGTTACACTAGGATACTTTGGCATATCTTTAACACCCATACTATTAATTACTAATTGATGAAATATTTTTACATCCTTTAAAACATTATTTTCCATAACAACCTCACATACTTTTTTATGCACAGTACTAATTATAGCATCATAATCAATTTTGTCAATGCCCTTACAAAATAAAAAACTCAAAATTTGAGTTTAATTA
>DJOC01000064.1 GCA_002439555.1 Caryophanales bacterium UBA6448
TTTACAATTTTAAATGCCTTTACACTAGTTTGACATATAATAGATATTTTGCTATAATTATTCCAGCAAGTGGGGGTTATATGGAAAGAAAACTTTTGTATAAAAATAATCTTAAAAAAAGTAGTATTCCCTTATTATATTCAAAGTTATTAAGAATGGATACAAAAGATTTAATAGATATATTTCTTGATTATAAAGTTGATAAAAATATTATTAAATATATTTATCATATATTAAAGATAAGAAATGAATATGGATTGAATGTATATGAATATCTAAAGAAAATTGATTATACTTTTGCTATTTCTTTACTAGAAAGTAAAGATTATTTTTATGAACATAAAAAATATTTTTTATGTCTTTATCCTCTTATATATCATTTAGGAACTAAAGAATATGATACCTTTTTTAATAATGCTAATATTGATATTGAATTAAAAAAATTTGCGATTTTAATTAAGAATTTTTCACCAAATGCAGTTAATATAATTAATAATATTAAAGATAAAAAACTTAGATTATATTTTTATAAAGTGCAAGTAAATAAACGTAATATATTTGAATTATTTAATAGCGAAAATAGATTTTTAGGTAGTTTATACGAAGAATTTATAAAAGAAAATTCTACATTATATTATCAAACAATAAAAAAAGGTAATATAAAAAAATTATTATATGATGCCTTATTTAAATATAAAAATGAAAATTTATTAAATGATATTTTAAAGATTAAAAGTATTTCTAAAGAGGATATCAAAAAATATGCAGATCAAGGCTTTATTATAAAAGCTGTAAATAATTATAGTCCTAAAAATCCAATTGCCTTTGAGTTTGTAAATCAAAACTATGCTCTTGTTTTATCATACATTGAAAATTTATCTAAGGTCATTGATATTTTATATGCTACTGATGAGGGAATGCAGTTATATTTAGATAAGTCAAAAATAAAAAACAGTTTAAATAAACTTAACGTAGATAAAATAAATAAAATTTTAAATAATAGTTGTTATTCAAAAACATTAAAGACATATTTAGTAAATGAAAACTTAGATAAACTTACAAAGTTTTATCAAAAGTTTGATATGAAATATTTATTTAAAAACTATAAATTTATATTTGACTTTGAAAATTTATGTTTTAATTTATTTAACAGTGGTTCCTATGACAAAGATATTATAAAATATTTAAATAAATTATGTTTAGATAGTTACTTTACTAAAGAGGAATATGTTATTACCTTTATTAAAGCATCACCATTATTTTTTGAAAATTTAATTAAGCAAACTGATTTTAGTAATTTTTCATTTTATGGTAAGCAAAAGTTAAATGATATTAAAGAAATTGCCTTAAAAAGAGTTTTTGAAATTTATCACGATGATATTTTAAGTGAATATAAAATGGTTAATTCAGATACTTTAATAGAAATTCTTTATAATGAAAAAGAGAATAATATAATTAAGGATTTGATTTATGAAATATTAATTCCTTGTGAAGAGGATAGAATAAGTATAAAACCCATAACTGGAGTATATGGTTATGATGTAGCATTAAAATACTATAATGTTCTTAAAAAATTTTTAATTAAAATTAATTTTGATAAAAAATTATTTATTCAATATGGTTTAAATGATGCTACCGTAATTTATATTATGGCAAAAATAATTGAATTTAATGAATTTGATAATTTTATAAAGTTTTATAACTTTTTAATTAAAAATTATTTTAATTCCGTAAATGAAGCTCAAAATGTAGAAAATTTATGTAACTCATTATTAAATTATTATGAATATAAAGATTTATTTAGTAATTTAGATTATAATAATTTAAATGATGGTGATATAAAAAATATTATTTTTCTTTTAAATGATAAAAAGCATTTTATTGAAACTAAACCTCATAGTTTAATTGAACTTGATAATTTAATTAAAGAGAGTAACCGTAAAATAAGAGAAACAGTTAATAAATCAAAAAGTATTATTGAACTTAATCAAATATTTTCATATGTAACAGCCTTAGAAAATAGTAAACTAGATATTTTAATTAGTAATGTTGGAGGTATAACAGGTCTTGAAACTTTAAAAGCAGATAATATTCAAAATGAAAAGTTACTTTACTATATTGATGAAATAATAGATATTATTAATATAAGATTAGGTTTCTCTACAAATGAAAAGGCTTTAAAATTTATTTTAAATAAAATTCTAAGTGAGGAAGATAATCCAATTAAAGATGTTTACACTAATATTCAAAAGATATCGGATATGATTAGAAATGTTTTTGAAAATGAAGCAAATTATAATTTGACTAGACTTTCTAATGCAGAGGACCTTGTAAATGAAGAGCTAACAAAAAAATATGGTGTAAAAACATATGATTTTAGTAAAGTAAATTATTGCCTTTATGCACATGTAAAAAGCTTTACCGAGGATGTTGATAGTATTGTAAATGGTATTAGCGATGGGAATAAAAATTATATTTCTCTTAGCGCAATAAGTTATTTAGGTCAAAGATATTACTATAATTTTGCAGATGAAGTATTTTTATATGATGAAATTCCAAGTGGAAGTTATATATGTAGCAGTATGAGTAATATGAGTTCAAATACTTATTTATCTAAAAATTCTTATTGCAATAAAACTTTATTTTCAAGCCAAAGAGGTATTTTAGAAACCAGCGTAGCGGATAAACATAACTCTGAAACACTTTTATATCGAAATGGTCTTAAACCTGTAGCTATTGCTTTAGTCGGTGGGGCAAAACCAACATTTACAGAACTTAAATATGCTAAAAAATATAATTTATCATTTGTTATTACCCAAAAACTTAATGAATATATTGATAGACCAATAAATTATTTTGAAAAAGAGACTATTAAATTTAGTTATAAAAAAGATAATATTTATGATGATCTTCTTAACTTAATTAATTATCGAAGTGATGATCACTATACAGGAAGACAAATTATGATTATCGCTGATATTCACGCTTTATTAGAGCCAACGATTGCCCTTTTAGCGTATGCTAAAGCAAATTGTATAAAAGAGATTTATTCTCTCGGAGACAATATTACTGTAGGCCCTAATCCTAAAGAGGTATTAGAACTTTTAGAAAAATACAATGTTCAAAGTATCGAAGGTAATAGTGAAAGTTACTTTTTAAATGATTATGAAGCCTTTACTTATTTTGATGATGAACGAAGAAATAATTGTGATTGGACACTAGATAAAATTAAAAGTAGGGTAAATGATTTAAAATATTATCCTATCTCTAGGGAAATTACTATTGGAGATCAAAATATAGGTTTAATTCATTTTGGTAATGATATTCGTTGGGATTATAATAGCCATAGTACTTGGTCATTTCAAGACAATGTTAAAGAAGAAAGAGCAAAACAATTTTTATATACAAATAGTTTACAATCTAAAGAAGATATGCAGAAAATTATCACCACTTTAGGACCAGATCATCCTCATAGTAAGATTATCCTAAAAGCAATGAATAATCCAATGTTATCCGGTAAAAAAATAACTGATTTTGATCATATTTTCCAAGGCCACGTACATTTTGAGTATGAAGATATACTTAATAATACTTTAATTCATACAATTAAAATGGTTTGTCAAAGTGATTTAGCATATGCTGTCATTTTAAAAGAAAGAAAAGATGGTAACTTTGATATCGAACCTTTAATGTTACCATTTAATAAAGAGAGTATGATGGGTAAAATATTTTCATCAGATATGCCTTCGAAATCTAAAGCCTTATTATATACAAAATAAATTGTCAAAAAAATGACAATTTTTTAAATCATTAAAATCCTCACAAACCCAGTATTCACCTAGTACTATTTTTCATAAAGTATATACTTTTCGGAAAATTGAGGTCCCAAATTACGTTATTAGGGCTTGAAAAATACTCAAAAAAATGATTAAATTATAGTAGAGGTAAGGTAAATAGGGGGATGAGTTTTCATAAAAGTATATACTTTATGAAAAAACACCCCAGTATTTATAAGGGATTGGAGAGAATTATGAAAAATAAAAAAATTATAATTTTTTTAGCTTCATTGGTAGTTTTAATCATAGGCATATTTTTAGTAAATAGTATTTATCAAAATAAAAATAAAATTAATAAAACTAAAAGAAAAAAACAAAATAATTTAGCAATAATGATTAAAGAAGATGGTGCTACAGATTATACTAAATCAAATTCTAAAGATATCCCTAAGGGGGATTATGTTTTAAACTATGAAAAAAGTTATTGTAAAAATAATGGTGTAATTGGTGATTATGATAGTACACTTGGAAAGGTTAGTTTTTCATTTATAGGTACTGATAGTTGCTATTTATATTTTGATTATAAAGAAGATACTTCTTTATATGGAACTATTAAAAAAAGAGCACAAACAGATACAACTTATTTAGCCCTTTATACCGGAGAAGGAGCAGATACTTATGCAAATCCAGTATATTA
>DJOC01000077.1:0-2647 GCA_002439555.1 Caryophanales bacterium UBA6448
AGGAAATATATTATGAAAAAAAATATTATATTAAGTGTTGTTTTTTCATTTTCAATTATTGCTATAGGTATTGCTATTGCAAAGGTTATTACATATATGATAGGTTAGGGTATGAAAAAGAATTACATGCTATATTTAATCACAATTATATTATTTATATTAAAATTTATAAGTAATTATTTTCTAGGTTCATTTACACAAATAAAATCATTTTATATGTTTTCTATTTTTTGTATTGCTTTAGGAAGTATTAGTGACATTATTATTATAATGTTATGTGGAAATTATTTTTTAAATAAAAAATATAATAAATATGAATATATAACAAATATTTTAAAGTTTGGTTTAACTATTATGATTTTTACTATTATTAATATTTTAATAGATAAACTGCCTATCAAAGATACTTTTTATTACTTATTTAATCCAATAAGTAGTTCTATAAAATTTTTAGATATATTATTTATACTATATTTAATTAGTCCTTTACTTACTGATTTTGTAAAATATATAAATATTGAGAAAACAAAAATTATGATTTGTATTACATTATTATTTGGTTTAATTGATTTAGTTAGTAATTTTATAAATCTTAATATGGTTTTTGATATAAATTGTTTAATATACATTGGATATTTTTTATTAGGATATTTATTTAGTAAGTACAGTGAGAATTTTAAAAAGGTAAAATTATATATTATAATATTTGCTATTTTATACATTTATTCTAGTATAATTACATTCTTTTTATCTAATCATTCACTTAATTTTACTGGTTATTTACTAAATACCTTAAGTATTATACCTATGATTATGGCATTTTGTATTTATGTTTTCTTTACAAAGAATGTTAATAATGAAAAATTAAAGTTTACTAAAAAGTATTTACTATATACTTTATTAATAAGTCAAATTTTATTTAAAATTTTATTAAAAGATCATAATTTTAGAAATAATAATTATATTATATATACATTGTTATTACTCGTAGGATTATTTTTAGTTTCATTTATTATAAGTTTTATATTTATAAAAATAAGTGATTTTGTAATTGGAGGAAATAATGAAGATTAAAATAGGAATTAGTAATAGACATATTCATTTAACTAAGGCGGACTATAATATTTTATTTGATGAGGATTATACGATATTAAAGAATCTATCACAACCTAGTGATTTTGTTACTGATAAAGTCGTTACTTTAAAAACTGATAAATATGAAATAAAAAATGTTAAAGTTTTAGGCCCATTTAGAGATTATACTCAAGTTGAAATATCAAGAAGCGATGCGATAAAATTTGGGATTAATCCACCGGTTAGAGAAAGTGGAGATTTAAAGGATGCTGAAACAATTACTATTATTTCAAAGAAAGGTGAAATAACTAAAAAATGTGCCATAATTTCACAAAGGCATATTCATATTTCTCAAGAAGAAGCAGATAGATTAAATTTAAAAAATAAACAAATTGTTAATGTTAAACTTGGTAAAGAAAAAAAAGGTGTAATAGAGTGCTTTGTTAAAATAAAAGATAATGCTGTTTTAGAACTTCATATTGATACAGATGATGCATCAGCATTTATTATAAGCCAAGGCGATGAAGGAGAATTATTAATTTAATTCTTTTTTTTTATGTATTAAATTATAAAAAGGTTATTTTCACAATTTATAAAAAATATTATATCTAAAATTTAATAATCACTTTACACTTTTATCTATGTAAATATATGTCAAATAATATTAAAAAATGTGTAAATAAAATGTAAAATTTTGTTTTTTTTGAGGAAATTTAACAAAAAAAGGAGGAAATCAGAAATTTTTCGGTAATAAATATATATGAAAGGAGAAAAATGAAATGACATAGAAAATTGTAAAGTAAAAAATAGTTATGGAAAGGAGAAATGATTATGCAAAAAACTATGTTTACTAAAAATGAATTTATAAATGATATTTACATTCGAAGAATATTTTCTAATCCAATAAATAAAGATTACATAACAAAGTTATTTTTAGCTTTAGAAAATGATAATAATATTGAAGTCCTTGAGGTAGTTGATTTTAAAATACTTAATAATGAGTTAAATAACTATAGTGATTTGTCAAATAGAGTTACTGATTCGTATTTTAAAGTTTATACAACTAAAGGTCCAATATTATTAAATACAGAATTTAATGGTCAAAGATCAAGAAAAAGTTATAATAAAAATAATGTCTATATTTGCCACATGCTTCTTAAGATATTTGATGAAGAAACAAAGGAAAGTTATTATAAAGCGGTCCAAATAAATATTAATAATTACGATAGATATAGGAAAGGGAAGTTTATTTATAGAGAGGATTTAATAAGCAAATACGATAACGATGAAGAGTATATACTTACAATTTACGACATAAATGTTGCAATATTGAGAAAATTGTCTTATGATGATATTAGAAAGTTAAATAGATTGGGAGCAAAATATTTATCGCTAATATTTATATCAAATGATGAAATAATGTTTGAGGGTGATGAAATGATGCTTCGAATAGTAAAGGAGTTGAATGAGTTGAGTAAGACATTAGATGAATTATTGTATTATGATCCAGATGAGTTTAAAAAGGAAGCTGCATTAGAAGATGTTACGGACGAATTTAGAAAAGAAGCTGTAC
>DJOC01000077.1:2782-3440 GCA_002439555.1 Caryophanales bacterium UBA6448
ACTGATGAATTTAAAAAAGAAGTAGTAACTGAAGCCGTTATTGAGGAAAATAAAATAGCCACTGTAAAAGAATTTATAAAAAATGGAGCTTCGAAAGAACTTATTTTAAAGTCAACTGATATAACTGAAAATCAATACAATAAATTACTGGATGAAGTGAAAAAAGAAACTAAGAAGTAAAACTTAGTTTTTTTTACATATCATATTTAATTTGTAAAAATACACATATTTTTGTATAATATTATTGTAGGTGATATAAATTGAATATAATAGTAAGTGCTGGTGGAACAGGTGGTCATATTAATCCAGCTTTAGCGGTAATAAATGAATTTAAAAAACAAGAAAAAAATTTAAATGTATTATATATTGGAACTCATAATCGTATGGAAAAAGATATTGTACCAAAACTTGGTATAAAATATGAATCACTAGAAATATATGGTTTTAGTAAAACACAAATAGTACGTGACTTTAAAAATATATTTTTAATCAAAAATGCTATAAAAAAATGTAGCAAAATAATGGATGATTTTAAACCTGATGTTGTTATTGGCGCAGGTGGCTATGTTACAATGCCAGTTATTTATAGTGCTAAAAAAAAGGGGATTCCAACAGTTATTTTAGAACAAAATAGTATTCCGGGTAAAACAAATAAAGC
>DJOC01000077.1:3526-3651 GCA_002439555.1 Caryophanales bacterium UBA6448
AAAAAATGTATTTGTACAGGAAATCCAGTAGATTTAAAAGCAAGTAGTTTATCAAAACTTGATTTAGGATTTCATAAAAATAAAAAACTACTTTTGATAGTATCAGGTTCTCTTGGAAGTGAAAC
>DJOC01000014.1:0-6059 GCA_002439555.1 Caryophanales bacterium UBA6448
TAAATATGCTGCCTGATTATCATTTGATATCATAGAACCTGTTCCTATAAATTTTATATTCATTTTTAACCTCTTAAATAAATATTAATAATTTTTTCTAAAATAGTCAACTTTAATCTATTAAAACAAAAAAAATTTGCTATAATATTTATGAAGAGGTAGTTATGAAAATTGTTGAAATAAATGAAAAAGAATATAAAGATTTTTTTGATAAATCAAGTTATACACATTTTATGCAATGTTATGAATGGGGAAGAGCATGTGAAGGAAAAGGTTTAAAGCCATTATATTTAGGTTTAAAAGATAATGATAAATTAAAAGGTATTTGTTTATGTTTTGTTAAAGAAATGCCCTTTAAATTAAAATATTATTATGCACCAAGAGGACCAGTATTAGATTTTAATGATAAATCATTAATTAAAGAATTTACTATAGCAATTAAATCATACTTGAAAGAAAATAATGGTATTTATTTTAAAATGGATCCAGGGATAGTCCTACATACCTTAGATGAAAAAGCACAGCCTTTAAAGGATGGCATTAATAATGAATGGTTTCATGATTATTTATTAGAACTAGGCTACAGTTTTAAAGGTTATACAAAATTATTCGAAGCAAATCAACCTAGATTTACCTTTAGAATTGATACTAAAAAGCCAATTGAAGAAATAGAAAAAAGTATGAATAAAACTTATTTAAAAACTATTAAAAGAAGTTATAACTATGATTTAGAAATTACAAATGATTATAATAATGATACATTTTATAATTTAATGAAAGATATTGCAAATAGAGATAACTTTAATGGTTACCCTAAAAAGTTTTATGATGATTATGATAAGTTTATGACTCAAGGCGGAAAAAGTATAAACATAACAATTAAAATTTATCCTGATAAGCTTCTTAAAAAGGCTGAAAATGACTTAAAAGATTTAGAAGCAAAAGTAGCAAATAAAGAAATACCAGAAAAGAAAATGGCTGATACTAACAACATTATAACAAGATTAAAAAAAGATATTGAGGTATTTTCAGAGTACAAAGGAAACGAGGATGGAATTGTTTCACTAATACTTATTTGTCCTATAATTAATAATCAAATGTGGACATTATACATTGGAAATAATAGTCTTGCAACATATACTTTTGCAGTTAATCGTTCATATTATGAAGCAATGAAAATTGCAAGTGAAAAAAATTGTGAATTTTTAGATTTATTTGGCACTTGTGGAGATCCTGGTACAAAAGAAAAAAATTATAACGGAATACACGAATATAAAAGAAAAATGGGTGGTACTTACACTGAATTTGTTGGAGAATATGATATAGTAAATAAGCCAATCATTAATAAAATGTTACCTATTATGTTAAAAATATATCGTAAATTAAGAAGAAAATAATTCTTCTTTTTTTATATATTTTTGGAATATGTCAGTGTTTTAAATATATTTTTTATAGATTATGTCAGCATTTTTGGTATATTTTTTATGGAATATGTCAGTTTTATATTGACTAAAAATAAGAAAATAGTATAATATTATTGTAAGGAGGCACTATGTTATATAGAAAAATCGAAGAAAAAATTGAAAATTATTTAAAATCAAACTCTAATAAAGTTCTAATTGTCGATGGTGCAAGACAAATAGGCAAAACATTTATAATAAGGGATGCGTGTAAAAAAATGTTTTCAAATTATATTGAAATAAATCTCTTACAAGACAAACAAGGACTTAAAACATTTGAAAATATAAATACCGTTGAAGATTTTTACTTACAAATAAGTATGACACATGGTAATTTACTAAAAGAGAAAGATAACACAATAATTTTTCTTGATGAAATACAATGTTATCCTAATTTAATTACATTATTAAAATTTTTAAAAGAGGATAATAGGTATAATTATATTGCTAGTGGCTCATTACTCGGTGTTACATTAGCAGATACTTTATCAATTCCAATTGGTAGTATAGAAATATTAAAAATGTACCCCTTAGATTTTGAAGAATTTTTAATTGCTAATGGTTTTAATAGTTTAGCAATAAATAGTTTAAGAGAGTCTTACAAAAATAGGAAATCTTTATCTGAAGAAAATCATAATAAAATAATGGACTTATTTAAAAAGTATTTATTAGTTGGGGGCTTACCAGATGTAGTTAATACATATTTAAAAGATAAAAATATTGTTAATATTAGAAATATTCAAAATGACATTATATCTTTATACAAACAAGATGCCTCAAACTATGATAAAAAAAGAAAGTTAAAAATTCAAAGAATATATGAAATGATTCCCTCGAATCTTGAAAATAAAAAGAAAAGGATTATTATTCAGGAAATTGAAAATAAAAGAGGAAAATCTTATGAAGAATATTTAGATGAATTTGATTATTTAATAAATGCCGGAATTGCCTTAGAAGTAAAAGCCATTTCAACACCTACTTTTCCACTTATTGAAATAAGTTCTAAAAATCTTTTGAAATTATACCTAAACGATGTTGGATTACTTACAAATATTTTATATAAAAACAATATAAGAGCAATACTTGATAATAAGAATAGTATAAATTTAGGTTCAGTTTATGAATCTGTAGTTGCTAGCGAATTATCAGCACACGGGCATAACCTATTTTACTATGATAACAAGAAAAATGGAGAAGTAGACTTTTTGATTGATGATTATGATAATTTATCTGTTCTTCCAATTGAAGTAAAATCTGGTAAAGATTATAAGATTCATAGTGCAATTGAAAAATTTTTAGCAAATAAAGATTATAGTACTAAAGAAGGAATAGTTTTATCAAATAACAAAGATATATATTATGAAGATGGGATTTTATATTTACCTATTTACTATATAATGTTTATATAAAAATTGCTTTTTGAAGCAATTTTTTTAAAGATTTAAAAAAAAGGATTAAATCCCTATTTATTAAATAAGTCACTATGACTTCCTGTGGCAAAAAGCAATAATACTAATTTATTGTCCTGCAGTTTATAAACTAATAACCAATCAGGTTGTATATGACACTCATAGCACTCATTAAATACTTTATCATTTATTAGTTTGTGGTTTTTATATTTTTCAGCCAATTTTCCACCATTTGCTATAACGTTAAGTACCTCTAAAAAAAGATTTTCATCTTTACCCTGTTTTAACATTTTTTTGAATTCTTTTTTAAATCGACTGGTGAATTGTACACTGTACTTCGTATTTTCTAAATCAGACATATTAATTCTTTAAATCCTTTAATAAATCGTACATATTAGTATAACCTTTTGCTTTAATTTTTCCATTAAGTATATCTTCACCCTCTTGTAAAGCTTCTAATAACTCTTTACTTGGTCTTGGATTTACCACATCAAATGGAACTCCGTCTTTATTGATTAATTGCTTTATAGCCATATTGACATATGTACTCATATTCAAGCCCAAATTAGTTAAAATACCAGTTGCTATCTCCTTGTCTTTTCTATCAACTTGTACGCTAATAGCGGTTGTTAAACTTTCCATAATTACACCTCTTTCATAGTTAAAATTATAGCATTTTTTATATAAGATATCAAGTTGTTATATATATATTCTATTATATTTTATATAAGTTTAATATATATTATGTTTTAGCAGTAAAAAAGTATACATAAAAAAAGATTACTTTCGTAACCCTTATAACCATACACCATAAGTTATTGCTATCATAGCAAATATTAAGCCTACAGTCCAAAATAACTTAACAATATCGGTTTCTTCCCAATTTAATTCCTCGAAATGATGATGAAGTGGTGCTTTTTTAAATATCTTTTTATTAAATTTTCTAATAGCAATAATTTGGATTAATGAAGATGCTGCCTCAATAATAAACACTCCACCAATTAAGAATAAAGAAAGTTCGTGTCTAGTTAATATTGCAATAGTAGCAAGTGCTCCACCTAAAGAAAGTGAACCAAGATCTCCCATAAAAACTTTAGCGGGATGGGAATTATACATCAAAAATCCTATTAAAGCACCAACTAAAATAAATGAGAAAATAGCAATTTCTTGGTAACCCTCAAGCCAACCACAGTTCCAAGCAATTATACCATATGCAAGAAATGCAATTGCCGAAAGACCTCCGCACAAACCATCAAGTCCATCAGAAATATTAACTGCATTAGCCATACCAACAAGAAGTAAGAAAATAAATAAACCAAATGTCCAACCTAAAGGAATATTAATGTGTAATAAAGAAAATCTTAAAGTTGTACTTCCTCCACTTTTCATAAATAGGAAGAAGAAAACTAAAGCAATAAACATTTGACACATAAATTTAGTTACAATTGATATTCCACCATTATTATGTTTCTTAACTTTTAAATAGTCATCAACAAAGCCAAGAAGTGCATAAGAAAGAAACACAAATAAAAGGATTGCTAAATTATAACTCGAAGAAATACTTTTCGTAATAAATAAATATATCAAACCAAGTATAACCGGAATTATAAAAATTATTCCTCCCATAGTTGGAGTACCCTCTTTTAACTGATGCCTTTCAGATATTGTTTTACTAACACTTTGACCAATATGAAACTTTCTTAAAAATGGAATAAGAATAGCTCCACATATTATTGCACAAATAAAACCTAGCATTAAAGCCATTGCAGCTTTAGCAAGAATTAACATACTACATCACCTATATTCATATTATACCTTAAAAATAAATAAAAAACTCTATTTTTTGTGTAATTTTACACTTTCTTTTCACTATAATTTATTAAGGTGATTATTTTGATAGATAAAAAGTTAATAAAAGAAAATAAAAAACTTGCTAAAAATTTTAAAATTATATTAATTATGGGTTACAAATATAAAAATGAAATTGCTCATATTGTATATAAAAATTTGGTTAAAAGTAATGAAAAAGTTCTACTACTTAAAAATAATGGTTATTATATAAATAAAAAATATTATAAATTAAATAACAATCTAAATTATGAAATTATAAATAACATTTTAAAAAATGCTAAAGAAAAAGATGTTAAATATATGATTATATGTATAAATAATAGTCATATTAAAAATAATCTGTTAAAGGGATTTGACTATAACATAATGAGTATTTGCTCATTTATCGGAGATGATGCCAAATATGTTTTAAAGGAAATTAAAAAAGTTAAAGAGGTTTTAGTTTTAAATAACGATGAAAAATATAGTAAAACCTTTAGAAAAAAATATAAAAATGTAATCACTATTGGAAGTAAAGGAACATATGAAATAGATAGGTTTAACAAAACATTTGAATATGAATATAATTTATATCATCTAAATACAAATGAAATAAATTTAATGTACTCTAAAACTATTGCTATTGCTATTTTAGTTTATATTGGCTTTGATATTTCATATTTAATATAAAAAAATATAACAATTACTTGCTATATTTTAATAATTCATCTTTTATTTCAGTGGCGAGCATATTATTCTTTTCTGTTAAATCATCAGTAGATGCTACTGTAAAAGGTTTCAAAAATGTTACTTTTAAATTATTTTTAGAAAATCTATATTTTCCAGTTATTGCATAAGGTACAACAATAGCACCAGTTTTTTGTGCCATTGATACTACTCCATATTTTAAAGGAAGAAGCAAACTATCATAATAATCTTTACTTGTGATAATATTTGCACTCACAAGTTCTAAGAGATACTCGTTAACCTTATAAATATTATTTTTAATATCATCTTTGGTAATCTTATTATCCGCAAGAAGTTTTAAAAGTAAATCAGTTTGAGAAACTCTTACCATATCTTTTTTCATTATTTTCTTAAACTTTTTAAAAGGAATATCAACATTTACTAGTTCATATATTTCCTTTAATTTATCGTTTTTGCACGCTAAAGAGTTTCTTGTTCCTTCGGGATAAATACCTAAAGCATAACCATCATTTAACACCTCAAGGGCAGATGATTTAGCATTATCATCGTGAATACTTCTGTCAACAGGAATGCATCCACTTGCTTTAAAAAAGAAAGCAAATGGGCTATCAAAGTATTCTTTTTTTGCCATATAATGAAGCATTCTTTTCGT
>DJOC01000014.1:6237-10155 GCA_002439555.1 Caryophanales bacterium UBA6448
TATACAAAACTTTATGCTTTTCTTTCATAACTTTTTCCCTCCTTAATTAACTCTATTACTTTTTTTTCTAATGTTTCTGTTTCTTTTACAAAATCATCTGTTGTAACATAAAAAGGCTTTCCTATAACTATTTTTGTTTTATAATTAAATGGTTTAGGTTTGCCAACAATAGCAAATGGAACTATTGGTTTACCAGATTTTCTTGCTATTGATACAGCACCATATTTAAATGGCATAATATCATCTTTTGTTTTATTGATTGTTCCCTCTGGGAAAATGCATACCACTTTATCATCTTTTAATTTTTGGATTGCTTCATTTTTTGCTTCTGGATTTTTATTTTTTCTATCTACAGGAATTGCTCCCGTACTGCGAAAGAAAAAATTACCTATTTTTGATTTGAATAATTCAATTTTTGCCAAATAATGAACGCATTTTTTCGTTGTATACCCTAGTTCAAACGCATCAAAATAACTTGTATGAGTTCCAGCATATAAATAACCGCCCTCTGGAAGTCTATCTTTATGAACTACAGTTGGTTTCATAACAAAGACAAAAATAACTTTTAAAAAAGGCCTAATTATATAATATAAAATGTTATTTTCTTTTTTCTCTTTCTTCATTTTCAAGTTCCTTGAATGCAACTTTTCCTACAAGTGTTTTAGGTAGTTTATCTCTAAATTCATACTCATATGGTAGTGAGTATTTGGCAACATTTTTTTGCATTATTTCCTTTATTTCTTTTTCTATTTTACCTTTATCTTTATAACCATCCTTTAAAACAACAAATGCTTTTGCAACTTGTCCTTTATATGGATGAGGTATACCAATTACTGTTGAGGTTAAAACAGCCTCGTGGGTATTGATAATAGATTCAAGATAAGTTGGATAAACATTATAACCACTTGATACAATAATTCTTTTGATTCTTTGAGAAAAATATATTAATCCATCCTCGCCAAGGTAGCCTACATCTCCAGTGTGAAGCCATAATCTTCCATCTTCATGATATCTTAAAGCTTGCATAGTTTCAGCATCATCATTCAGATAGCCCATCATTACAAGTGGACCAGAAATGCATATTTCGCCATCTTCATTAACTGGAGCAGTCTCGTGTGTATCTGGGATTACTATTTTAAAGTACATATCAGGAAGTGGCATACCCACTATTTCATCATTAAATACATTTTCTGGAGAAAGGCAACAAGCTCCTGTTCCTTCAGTAAGTCCATAACCTACTCTTATTTTTGCATCTGAACCGTGTTCATATAAAAAGTCATTTACCTTATCACGAAGCGTACTATTAAGAGCATCGCCTCCGCATATTACTGATGTTACACATCTAAGTTCATTTGAACCAACATTACTTTCAATTAATGCTTCGTAAAGAGTTGGAACTCCGACAATGAAATTTGGTTGATTTTTACGGATTATATCGCCAAACTTTTTAGCACTAAATGATGGAACTAAAATAACTCCCATCCCTTTTGAAAGTGGTGTATGAATACATACTCCTAAACCAAAACCGTGAAATATTGGAAGTACTGATAATATTGTTGCACCAGGCTCTGCTTGTCTAATTACGGCTGTACAATCTATTGCTAAAGCATTAAAATTTAAATTTGAAAGTAGTATTCCCTTAGGACTTCCGGTTGTTCCACCACTATAAAGAATAACCGCTGGATCATAGGCTTTTCTTTTGATATAGTAATCACCTTGATAATTTTTTGAACCATTTATAAAATCTTCCCACATAACAATAACTTTGTCATCTTTAGGAATCTTATATTTTCTTCCATTTAATACCCAATATATTCCCGCAAGGGGTAAACTCATATCTTCAGAGGCTCTTGCAATAATTATTCTTTTTAAGTTAGTTTTATCTTTTAACTTTAATATTTTTTCAAAAACAGCATCTATAACTAGAATATATTCACTATTTGCGGCATTAATGTAAAATTCAAGTTCTTTTTCACTTGAAAGTGGATGAACCATATTACAAATTGCTCCAATCATATTAACAGCATAAACCATTGTTATACCCTCTGGAGTATTTGGCATACAAATAGTAACATTATCGCCCTCTTTTACACCATAATTTTTTAAAGCCTTTGCACATCTTTTAATTCTAACAACAAATTCTTTATAAGAAACTTTGCTACCATAGTAAGAATATGCCATATTATTAGGATACTTTTCTGATGCCTCTATGATTAAATCAACCATAGAAAAGTTTGGATATTCCATATTCGCAGGAACATCTCCGTAATATTTAAGCCAAGGTCTTAATTTTTTATCTAATTTCAACATTTTTGATTTTCTCATTTATATTATCCTCCAATAGTTTAGGGTTATTTAAAATATACTCTAGTAACTTAATTGATTTTGCAAAATAATACCCATCGGCAATTCTTTCATCAATATTAACACCGAATTCAACTATTTTACGAACCTCTTCTTTTCCATTAATCACAACTATTTCATCCTTTATTTCACCCATAGTTGCCAGTGATGAACAAGCACCAAAATCATTTATATTGTGATATATTGCTCCACATTTAATTGAGCCAAGATTAGATACAATCATACTACTATAATAAATATTGTCTTTTGTAAGTGATGAAGGAAGAATTCCATGTCTATCACACCACTTAAATATTCCAATTATAGGAACTCTTAAAATATTCGGTAGTTTTCCAAGTGTATCTATCGCTTTATTTGCACCGGCTTTTTCTTCATTACCGTGACGAATAATGCTTACTTTCTCCCTAATCTTGTTTGATAAAGAAATAATATTGTCATTTTCTTTGATTGGTAAAATGACCATTATTTCTTCACTTTTATCTGTAAATTCTAGTTTGGCAACAAATGAGATTGTTATTTCATTATGCTTATATATATGTCTATTTGCAACAAAATAATTTAATTTTTCTCTATTATATATAACTTTTCCTAATGCTGTTACAAATGCGTGAAAATAAGAAATCTCAATTCCATCAGATTTTCTTTTATTTACATACTCCACTAAACTCGTAACATCAACTTTTTGATTAATATATACATCGCTATCACATCTTCTTGGTTTAAGGTCAATACTTATTTGTGACAGTCCACTTACATTCTCTACTCTTTTACCATCTTTTCTATCTATAAATAATTTTCTCTTTTGCATAATCTCAACTACTTTCCTATAACAATAATATTATCACATTTGTAATTTTTTAACAATATTTACTTGCAATACTACAAAAATATGATATAATATTTCTTGTCAGGCGGTTGTTACACATTTTATTTTAGTAATTGAATCGGTTGATGCAGATTTAGTTTAATGGTAGAACCTTAGCCTTCCAAGCTAATGATGGGAGTTCGATTCTCCTAATCTGCTCCAATTTTAAAAGAATACTATGTTTTTAAAGACATAGTTTTTTTATTGGAACACTCCCATCATTAGCTTGAAATATCAAAGAAATTTTTAATTTTTTATAATATATAAATAACATAAAAAATAAATCTGCATCTACTTTATTTTATATACTGCATTTCAATATTTTTATCATAATTACTTTCTAGTATGCAATCAAACAAATTAAACCATTTTACTTGCACACAATATCTATCTTTTTCGTGTTTGGGGTTATTATTTAAGTTTTTTGCTTTTGCTTGGCAAAATAAATCACTAAAATGTACACCATTATGATAATCATCAGAATGTTTTAAAAGTATTTTTAAAACATCTCCGCTTGAAATAAATAAAAAATCATCCACTACCCCATAGATAATACCATCGATAGTCTCATCCGAATTATTTCCCTGAAGTATAAACCTATTAATACATTTTTTAAGAAGTTTTTTATTACTAAAACATTTATTTATATCTTCGATATCTTGTAAATGAGTTTCTTTATATTCCATAGA
>DJOC01000013.1:0-1943 GCA_002439555.1 Caryophanales bacterium UBA6448
TTGGCTTTAGCAAAGGCGAATCTGTTGGCTTTAATAACGGAAAAATTGAGACAATTAAAAACCTAATCAAAAATAAAATGCCAGAGGAAGATATAATAAAATTTGTAGAAATATCCAAAGAAGAATTGGAGGATATTAAGAAGAGTATGGATAAATAAAATTCATACTTTTTCTTTTATTAAAAACCGTCAACAAAAAAAGGTTGACAGTTAAAAATAAGTATGCTATATTAGTAATGTAATTGAAAGGAGAAAATTATGGCAGTTAAATTAAGATTAAAAAGAATGGGTTCTAAACAAAAACCATTTTATCGTATTGTAGCAGCTGACTCTCGTAGTCCAAGAGATGGTAGATTTATTGAAACAGTAGGTACTTATAATCCAATTAAAGGAAAAGAAGTAGTTGCAGTTGATGAAGAAAAAGCTTTATCTTGGCTTTCTAAAGGAGCAATTCCTACAGATACAGTAAGAAGTATATTATCTAATCAAGGTATTATGAAAAAATATGCTGAAAGTAAAAGTGCTTCGAAGAAGAGCGTTAAAAAGGATTAATTATGGATATAAAAGAATATACTTCATTTTTAGTTAAAAGTATAGTTAAAAATCCTGATATGGTAAAAGTTGAAATGTTTGAAACTGAAGACGAAGATCCAATAATTGAAATTATTGTTCATCATGATGATTTTGGAGCAGTTATTGGTAAAGGTGGTAAAATAGCAACTTCACTTAGAACTGTTATTCAAGCTTATGCTTTTTTACATAAAATGCCTAAAGTTAAAGTAAATATTGATTCTTTTTAAAAAATAAAAACTGCGAATTTGCAGTTTTTTTAGTTTCTATGTTTTTCATTAAATATTTTAAATGCATCATTAAGTTCATCATAAGATAAATCTAAAAGTTCATCATCGTTTCCAAGTTTGAATATTTTAAATAGGGAACTATCTTCTTCATTACCATAATAAATATAGGTGTTATTATTATGAGTAATTGTTTCTATTTCAAAATAAATTTTACCATCAATTTCCATTGTATTTAATTCTATCATTTCTTCACCTTACCTTGTATAATTTAAACTTTCATAGTCTAGTACAAAACCTAATTTTTCAGAAAGAGTAGTGGAAGTTACATCAATATTTGGAATTGTATGAGTTGGAACAATTGAGGAAATACATATTGTTGCTTCTTCATCAGTATAACCATTTGATATAAGCATATCTTTAAGAGCACTATAGCTATCATTAGTAATCTCTTTATATTCTGGATTTGGCGCACCATAAAGTTCATTATAATCATTTATTGCAACCAGTGTCTTTCCTGAATCAATATCATTTTTTATATAGCAGTGATATGAGTTTAACATATCGTTTGTATCGTGAGATATTTTTTGAAAGTTAGTAGTATATTTTATACCGACTGCACTAATCGTGGTCATTGATGCAATTACTGCTCCAATAGCAATACGTTTTAGATTTTTTTGTCTTTTACGTATCTTTCTTATTTCATTTTGTCTTTTTGCTAGTTCTTTTTCTTTTTGATTACTTTTTTGTCTTTCAATTCTGTCACTTACATCACGTATCATTTTATCAAGTTCATCTTTTCTTATCTCACTTTTTGGAGATACTCCAGTTTTAACATCTTGATTATGTTTGTTAACTATTTCCGTGAAAACATCAAGTACGCTATCTTGGCTCATAATTGAGGATGTACTTCTTATATCATTTACATTTTGAATAACACCATCAATAATTTGAACTCTTTGACTTTTATTTACGATACCAATAGTACCTGTTGGGGCAGCAAAGCCACTCATTAAAGCACTAACTTCATCTTTACTTAATATTTTTCCAGTTTTAACATAATAAAAAATTGTTTCCATATCCTTATCTCCTACTATAAGGATTATATCATTAATAATACGCTAAATCAATTACATTTCTTATTTTT
>DJOC01000013.1:2079-4023 GCA_002439555.1 Caryophanales bacterium UBA6448
TTTTGATTATTAAGACCATATCTTTTAACAATGATTTCTTTTTCCCTGGGCGAAAGCATCTGCAGGTATTTTTTTAATTCATTGATATTATCTTTTTTAGTTAGATAGTCGATTAAATCTAAATCTTTTTGAATTAATACATCAATTAGGTTAACATCATTTCCTTCTTTGTCATAACCAATAGAATCCTCAAGATAAACATCATTATTACTTTTTTTATTTGCCCTAAAATGCATTAAAATTTCGTTTTGTATACATCTTGCGGCATAAGTAGTAATTTTAGTTTTCTTATTATCTTTATAAGTATCTATTCCTTTGATTAGGCCAATTGTTCCAATAGATATTAAATCATCAGTCATATCATTGTTATTATTTGTATATTTTTTTACAATGTGTGCAACAAGTCTTAAATTATGCTCTATAAGTTTATTACGAGCATCAGTATTACCTTCGAGCATAAGTTTAACATATTTTTCTTCTTCTTCAGGGGTAAGGGGCTGTAAAAAAACATTATTTGAATAACTTCCTGTAAAAAATAGTAATCCCTTTACAAGGTTAATTAAATTTAAAAACATATTTTCACTTCCTACTTAAATATATTTGTGATAAACTATAGATATGAAAAAAAGATTTACAATGATTGATGAAAATTTTATTTGTGAAAATTGTGGTAAGGTAGTAGAAAAACTAGGGTATAGTGCAAGAGATCATTGTCCATATTGCCTTTATAGTAAGCACGTAGATATTTTTCCTGGTGATAGAGAAAATACTTGTAAAGGTCTTTTGAAACCTATTGGTGTTGAAAAATTTAAGAGTACTTTTAAAATAATTTATAAATGCCAAACTTGCGGGCAGTTACATAAAAATATTGTTGCAAATGATGATGATTTTGATAAAATAATTGAACTTTCTAAAAATATTTTATAGTAAATTTAGCATCTTTATGATATATTTTTAATAGGAGGATTAGATGAATAGAGTAGAGATTAAAAATTATGCAAAGGAAAAACTTTCTGGTAATTTAGGTAGTATTTGGAAAATACTTATAATTGCTTTAGGAATATCTTTAGCAGCGGGAGTAGTATGTAGCATTTTATTTAATAGTATGGATGCTGACTTTTTAGATTCTTTATTAGGAATTTTAATGATGCCTCTTGGAATTGGTACTACTGCATTTTTTGTAAGTTTAATTGAAAGTACTGATTTTGAAGCAAAAGATTTATTCAAATATTATCACGACTTTGTTAAAATCATAGGCGTTACTGTTTTAATGGGATTAGTTGTAATGCTTGGTTATATTTGTTTTGTTATTCCAGGAATAATATTAACATTTTCTTATAGTTTAGTACCAATAATTTTAATTAAGAAACCTGAACTTGGCATTGTTGAAACATTAAAATATTCTAGAGAAAAAATGCAAGGCCATAAATTAGATGCTTTTGTATTAGGACTTTCATTTATCGGTTGGGCAATACTTGGAACACTTACTTTAGGTATTTTATATATTTGGTTATTCCCATATATGCAACTTACATTTACCAAATTTTATTTAAACATTTTAGAGGAAAATTAATTCCTCTTTTTAAATGACTTTCTTTATTTCTTCGATAAATATTGAGGGATTATTTCTTGGCACCATTAGATAAGTTTTAAACTTGCATCTAGTAATGGCTACGAAGAAAACTCTTCTTTCTTCGGCAAAAGGGTAGTCATCCTCTTTCGAAGATACATAAGAAAGAATATTATGATTTTCAATTTTATTTGGAAGACCATAGGTTGAATTTGATACATTTAAAAGAATTACATAATCTTCCTCGAGCCCTTTAGCGGAGTGAATAGTTAGATATTTATATTCTTTATCATTATATTTTAAAATGCCATTATTATATTCAAAATCTTTATCAATATATTCATATATATCTTTTTGATTTCTTCCTAAAATAA
>DJOC01000013.1:4202-6562 GCA_002439555.1 Caryophanales bacterium UBA6448
AATTTAGCACTTATATCAATTAGTTCTTGACTAAAACGATAGGTATTAACAAGTTTTAACTGCTTTAGATTATCAATATATTTATGAAGGTTTAAAAAGATAAATAAATCACATCCTGAAAAATGATAAATACTTTGAGCATCATCGCCAACCGCAGTAAGAATTGCTCCAGTATTATCTATTATTACTTTAGCAAGATTAAATCTAATTAATGAAGTATCTTGAAATTCATCAATTATAATATATTTAAAATTTTTATAATTATATTTTGCCCTTAATATTTTCGTGGCAATAATTATTAAATCATCAAAGTCTAGACTACCAGTCGAATTTTTTTCTTCTTCATAAAGATAAAAGATATCAAGAATTATTTTAAGTAAGTATTTATCTTGATAATTTTTTACAATATTTTTTAAACTATCAATATCATGGTTATTAGTTTTGAATAAATTAATAAATGTTTTAATTAACTTTTTAAAGGAAATATATTCACTTTTACCTTTATCAAGTTTTGTAATATTTAAATATCTACATAGTTTTGATTTATCTTTAATTGTCATAAGATATTCATCAATAATGTAGTCAAGTAAATTATCAGAGCATATTTGATAAGTAATTTTATTGTATTTTAAAATATCAATTGCTAGTCTATGAAAAGTAGTTATAAACATATTACTTCCAAGTTTTTTCTTTAGATCATCAACGCTTTTATTTGTAAATGATATTAAAAGTATTTCATTTTCATTCGTGCCATTTGCTATTAAAGTTTTTACTTTTTCGCATATTGTTGTACTTTTACCACTTCCTGGTCCCGCGATAACAAGGCAGTGTCCAATTTCATTTACAACTTTCATTTGGTATTCATCAAGTTTAGACATAAGGTTCCTTTCCTCATATCATACGTCCAAAAAGATATTATCAAAATTTTAGATAGATGTAAAGAGTTTAATGAATGTTTCTTTTAAAAAAAAACGATAAAAATTGACTTTGAAAATATTATATGCTACTATATAAAATAATTTGAAAAGGAGAAGTATTTTATATGAAAATTAGACCTAAAAATTTTGCATTTTATATAAATGATAATTTAGAAATTTTAAATCTTATTAAAGAAAATAGATTGCGATCTTATGAAAATAATAAAGTTACATTACAAAATGATATTTCTGATTTTTTAAATAACCCAACATCTAAAGAAAATATATTTAAGTATTTAAAAAATTATTTTAAATTTGAATTTGATGAAAATGATTTATTAGATTATATTCAAAATATTTTAAAAAGGGAAGATACAAAATTAGTTGATATCCCATTAAAAGAATTATTAATGCATAAAATTGGTGGATTTTATGATACTTTAACAGTTTATTTATACGATTTAATAATAAAGTGTTCTTGTAATTCATCATTTGAACTAGAAAATAGAACTTACTCTTTTAATGAGGTTAAAGAAATAATTAGTGATGGAAAATTATATCCTATATGTAAAAAAGTAGTTGAAAAAAGAGATATGCCCGAAGAAATATCTTTGTATAAAGCTCAAAATGATGATTTGAATTATTTAGGAAGTCTAAATAAATTTAATGAAAATTGCGAGTATTATGATTATTTTATTAGTAAGATTATGAATGTGATTGATTTTAATATTCTAATGCAATTAATAAGAAGCGATCTTGCTTATCTATACTCTGATAAATTAGAACAATATTATTTAGATAAATATCATAGTGATGAGAATGAAAAACAATTTTATACTGAAGAAATACAATCTCTTATTAACAAATTTAATGGTTATGCTAGATTTTATGGAATAAATTTAATATTTTTAGATGAGTCAGAAACATTTTTAGCATCATTTTTAAATGATTATGTTTGGGATGATTATGCAATTATAGAATTTTTAAGTGAAACTACACTTACTAAAATGCAAGCTGAAGTTTTAGAAAATTACATTATTGAGTATGAATATAGTGATTTATTTGATATACTTGGAGATTATTATCCAAACTTTAATGAACAATTTAATGTAGAAAGATTAGTAAATGCTTTGGTTAGTCAATACACTGATGATGAATATAATTCGTTAGATTATATGAAGTATTATAAAAAATATCTAAATGAAAATAGTTTAAATAAATTGTTACAAGTAATTTATAATTCGGGAAATGAAGAAACTATTAATGAAGTTATAAAATTAGGCTATACACAAAGTAATGCAATATCAAGAAGTCGTAAAAAAAATAATTAATTTAAAAAAGTTCTAAATTTTATTAGAATTTTTTTTGATGAAAAAAGTTATTAAAAACCCCTGCAATCCCAGTATTTATAAGGGGTAGTCTTTCATAAAGTATATACTTTTA
>DJOC01000074.1:0-12004 GCA_002439555.1 Caryophanales bacterium UBA6448
ATGGTAAAGAACATTAAAAATGTTACGAAAGTTTGCATTGGAATCATAAGTGTTAGTTCCGGATTAAAATATTGAACAAGCATTGTAATAATACCAAGAACTATAAAAGAAAATACTGGTGTATACTTTTTAGTCCTGATATTTCTAAAGTTTCTAATAAGCATAAATATTATAAATGCAATCATAATACCACTTAAACCATAAACATAATTAGCACTTGGTCCATAAGTATAATTTATATCATTGGCATATAAAGGTAAAACGGTAACAAAAATAATTGATATTATGCAAATGAAATACATAATCTTTTTCATTTTTTTAATTTTAGATAAATAAATTTTTTTTTCCTTATACCTATCTTTAGAACTAATAACATAAATATAATAAGTAAATATTAACATCCATACTACGAAATAATATAATATAAACTTTAAAATAAATATTGCCATATTAGGATTAACATTATTGATTACCCTTATTGCTAGAGTCGCAGGAAATATCTCAATAACTAATCCTAAAAAATTTGCTAAAACAAGTTTTTTATATATAGCATTTTCATCACTATCAATTCTTTGTTTTGAAAAATACACTATAATAAGCATAATACTGTAAAATAAACTTACTATTGAAAAAAATATGTTATCCTTCATACTACCACCTAGTATAAGAATAACATATTTTGAATTTTTTTTAAACTATTTGTGTAAAACTTTTATATTATTTTTTTCAAGTTCAATAGTTTCACATTCAATATTATTTGCAAGTTTATCAAGAGTTTGATAATCAACTTTTCCAAGTGGAGTTCTAGGAAGTGATGGGTAAATTACTAAATAAGCTGGTCTTTCCTCAAAAGCAAAAGCATCATTTAAATAATTTATAAGTTCATTTGTGCATTCTTCTTTAGTTTTTCCACATAAATCATCAAAAGAAACGTGACAAACTATTTTTTCATCTTTATGATTTAATTTACATAATTTAACACAAGAAAGTTCCTTTATTTTTTCCGCGATTAAAATAAGATTTACTTCTTTAGAATTGATTTCAAGTGGTTTTTGATCTCTGTCAAGAACAAATAAACTTCCTGTATCGTGAACAAAACCAAAATCCTTAGTATTGTACCATTTTACGCCATTTTTATCAGTAAAAATTACACTATCGGTCATCTCTGGATTATTATAATAACCATTCATCATTGCAGGTCCAGTAATCCATAGTCTACCAGGCTGGTTATAACTTAAATCATTAAAGCTACTATCTTTAACCATAACATTATTAAATGGAAGTGGAAGTCCTGATGATCCTATCATATTACAATTTGGATGTGCAACAGTAAAACAAGAATCCATTTCACTTGCACCATAACCTGCTTCTTGGGTAATACCAGTCTCTGTTTTAAAACGATTTACTTGGTTAATATCAGGTCTTTCTCCACCAATAACAACTTTTTTTAGATTATCAAGATATTCTTCTTTATTTTTATCATAAAGAACAGAATCCCATAAATATTGACTCCATATACCATAATTTGGTTTATGTTTTGCTAAATATTTTGGAACGCTTTCGTAACTTAAATCCATTTCAAGAATATTTTCAAGTCCAAGGCTCATTGCCATACCAATTATATCAGCATCCCAAAATGCTAGAAATGGTGGAACAAGTGCTAAGTTCTTTTCTCCCCTTTTAAGACCTAAATCAGCAATTTCGTGTTGCTTTGCAAGTGCATTATTTGCATCGTGTGAAAGTAATATTGCTTTGCTTTCTCCGGTTGTACCTGATGAAAGTGCAATATTCGAAGGAAGATGGTCTTCATAAACACTTTCCATAGGTCCATTATAATACTGACCATAGCTAACAAATTTACTTAAACTTATTGCTCCCTTAACATTTTTATTTTGGAGTTTATTATTAAGTGTAAATAATGCGGTCTTTAATTTTTCATCATTTAAAATCGGTGTTGAAGCAGAAACTGGAAGTCTTAACTTTTTAACACTTTTAAATTCTTCATTATTTAATACTTCACTAATGCTAGGCTCTAAAATATCAAGGAACATAATTAAACTTGGATTTAAAAGTTTAATATGTTTATACATTTTTTCTTTATCTTCGGTAAAGTTAAAATGTGCAGTTATTGCTCCAACATAAGCACAAGCATATTTAAAAGATATTAATTCTGGAGTAGAAAGTGCAATTGATACAACCTTATCTCCTTTTCCAATACCCATAGCTTTTAAAGAACGTATATATTTATTACGCATAGCTATAAACTCACTATTAGTGATTTTTTTAAGTCCACGGTTATTTAAAATAACATCATTTGGATAATCTTTATTACATGCTTCCTCGTAATCTGCTTGATTCATTTTAGGCAAATTCTCTTTCATTTTTTCAGGATCATACCATTGTTCCCAAATTCTATCATTTTGAATAACACCAGTAATTGGTCTATTTAATTCAAATTTTCTCTCATTTTTTACAACATCATTTTCTCTCATAAAAAAACTCCCCTCTTAACGTTATAAATATTATCACATATTTATTAAAATGTCAAATTTATGTCAACAAGACAGAAAAAAATCAGTAATTTTACATACTGATTAATTTATTTTAACTCTTAATAAATCATTTTCATTTAAATGTGTATCAACTTTTAACTTAATTATCATTCTAGGCATATTAGCTTTTTCAATTAATTCATCTTTCTCATTATATATTTCATTTACTTTATAATCAAAAGTTTCTGTATTAGGTCCAAAAAACTCAATATTATCCCCTTTTTTGAAGAAATTTCTTTCTTCGATTACCGCAATATGAGTATTTTCATCATACGATTTAACAATACCTAAAAAGTCTTGATTACTTTCTTCATCACGAAGATTATAATACTGATCATTTACACTCGGAAGGCCCTTAAAAAACTGGGGAGCACTTTCTCTATTTGCAACCCTATTAAGAATCTTTAAATAATATGATTTATCTTCTTCGGTTAGGGTATTATTTAATATCTTATCAATAATTTTACGATAGCAAAGTATTACCGTAGATATATAGTAAATGGATCGCATTCTACCTTCGACTTTAAAAGTAGTTACTCCCAAATCAATCATTTCTTTAATGTTTTCAATCATATTTAAATCTTTTGGTGTCATTGTAAAGGGAGTTTCATCTTCATTAAAAACCCATCTGCAAATTTGAGCACAGCCACCCCTATTGGAGTCTCTTCCTGTCATAAACGAAGATAATATACATTTACCAGAAATACTCATGCACATTGCTCCGTGAACAAAACATTCAAGTTCAAGACCAGTTTTATCCTTTATAGCTTTAATATCATTTGTTAATGCCTCTCTTGCAAGAACTATTTGATCTACGCCAAAGTCTTTATAAAACTTTGCTGTAAAGGAGTTAAGAGTACTTGCTTGAGTAGAAAGAATTACTTTAGTATTAAGTTTTAAATCTTTAATCATTTTTAAAACTACAATATCGCTTGCAATAATGCCATCCACATTAACACTTTCAAGATATAACAAATATTCTTTTAACCCCTCAAGGTTTTCATTATGAAATACAATGTTTACTGTAACATATACTTTTTTATTTAAACTATGAGCATACTTTGTAGCCTTTTTAATATCGTCTAAATCAAAATTTTTAGCATTAGCTCGAAGTGAGTAATTTTGACCACCAAAATAAACTGCATCAGCACCATATAAAAAAGCAAATTTTAATCTTTCAAAATCTCCCGCTGGAGCAAGCAATTCTATCATTTCTTGTCCCCCTTTATTTTATAAATAGTTTTATTATGTAAAAATCCATCATCTGTTTCTACATTTATTTTTTCATTTACTAAATCTTTTAAATCATTTTCGCTTAAACCTATAGGATGATATATTGCATACTTAATGTCTTTATTTAAATTAATTAATCCATTAAAATATGGTAAATGATAAAAATATGTACCATATTCATTTTCAAATAAAATAAATTTATGATTATTATTTTCAATAACCAAAGGATTTTCATACTTTACATTTTCGTGTTTACTATAGTTTTTAATTAGAAATCTGCGTGAATAAGCACTGCCGATAAGCCCAAAAGCATATAAAGAAACCTTTTTCGAAGATTTAGATATTATTTCATTAGTTTCATCTTCGGTTATATCAAAAGGAAGTACTACGCTATCTACATATTCATTATAAATATTAACACTTTCATAATTGCAAGCAAAATGACTTGGCATTAATATTTTTTCTATATTAACATCCTCGAGCATTTTAATAATTCCTACATCATCAAAGATAATTCCTTTTATATTACTTGGAAGGTTATGAAGTAATGTATTTAACTTATTAGCACTATCTTCATCAAGAACTCTATTTACAAATAAATAACTATTTTCCTCTTTGATTTCACTTAAAGGAAATTCATTTTCTACGCCAACACAAAAAGAAAAAAGTGGGTAAACAAAACTATCTACACCATTTTCCTTAAGTAAATTAATTTCTTTTTCACTTTTTACAATAAAAAGTTTATTCATGATGATTCTTCTTACTAACTGAAAGTCCATCTCCTATATCATAAAATGTTGTATCAAAATTCGTATTGTTTTTTAGAAAATCAATATAACTTTCAATCTTTGATACAAGTTGGCGTAAATTTTTACTTTCGATTGTATCACTTTTACCGACATAACCATGAAATTTTAAATTATCAGTTATAATAACACCAGTGTCCTTTAAAAAATATTGATATTTTTCAAAAAATCTTGTGTATTGTCCTTTAGCGGCATCAATAAATATTAAATCATATTTAGCCTCCACTGGGATATTTAACTCTAATGCATCTTGAAGTGCAACATTTATTTTTTTATCAAGCCCACATTCTTTAACATTTTTAACACACTCTAAATATCTTTTTTCATCTCTTTCAATAGTGGTTACATATACATCTTCCTTAGCACTTGCCATAAGTATTGCAGAATAGCCTATTGCACTACCTATTTCTAATATATTTTTGACATTATTATCTTTAATATATTTCATAATAAATGCAATTGATTCTTTTTCTATTATCGGAACACTATTTTCCTGTGCATATTTTTCTATTTCTTTTAATTTTTCTTTCATTTTAATTTTCACCTAATTTCTTTTGAATTTCATAAAACCCTTTTATATCCTCGGCAAAATAAACTTTTCCTGTATTTATATCAGCATAAAAGTATTCATAATTTGTATCAGATGGATTAAGTGCTGCATTAATACTTTCAAGCGATGGATTACATATTGGACCTACAGGAAGACCAATAAATGATAAATTTCTTGTATTATATGGATTAACTGCATTAAGTTCTTTAGTAGTAATTGTCTCTTTTAAAGATAAATGAGAACCATAGTATGCTGTAACATCCATTCCAAGAGCCATGCCCTTATCAAGCCTTGTATAAATAACTTGACTTACTTTTTCCCTATCTTCCTTATTAACAGCCTCTTGTTCTACAATCGAAGCAATTGTAAGAAGTTCATGAATTGAATATTTACTATTATTTAAATCCAAAGTACTTAATTTATTTTTAGTATTATTTAACATTGTTCTAATAATAGTTTCAAATGATGAATTTTCATAAAACTCATAAGTATCTGGGTAAAGATAGCCCTCCAAAGAGTAGTATAAATCCTTATTTTTTACTTCATCAGTTATAAATGAATAATCTTTAATCAAACTATCTAAAAACTTTTCATCTTTTAAAGTTTTAATCATATCATCATAAGTAATATCAAAATTAGTCTCAATTTGTTTTAGATATGTTTCAATACTTTTACCTTCAACAAAGGTAATATTAATTGTTTTAACAATTTGATCAATTTTACCATCATTAATCTGATTAATAATACTTATTGCATTTTGCTTTTTATTAAAGGTATATTTACCTGCTTGTAAGTTTAAACTTGGATTTATAAATACATAAGCAAGTGTAGTAATTTTACTTTTAATAAGGCCAGCTTTTTTTAAATTTGATACTATCTTTATTTTATTATCACCAGCATTAACATTAAATGATACTGAAGTATCCTCTTTATGCCCCGTAAAAAGGGTAATATAAGAAAATACTCCAAGAAGTAGAATTACCACTGCTACAGCGATAATTATTATATTTTTCTTTTTCATTTAGTTACCCCTTTTATCTTATCTAATATTTTATTAGCTATTTCAATTTCTTTATCAGTTAATTCATTAACAATTAAATCATCTTTAATTTTACCAATGTAAGCATATTTAATACCTTTATTATTTTCTTTATTATCTGTATAAACAACTATTGTCTGCTCTAAATCATTTTCAAATGTAAAAAGTATATTATACTCGGTTTTTGATTTATCATTTCCTGTAACAATTTTAGCCTGCATTTTTGCTCCTTATATATGTTTCAAGGATTATGGCAGCAGCTTGCATATCAACTTTATCTTTAATATCTTTAGCATGTTTACCATTTGCAAGGAGAATCTTTTGTGCCTCAACTGAGGAAAGTCTTTCATCTACTAAAGCAACTTTTACATCAAGTGTTTTAAGAAGCTCACAAAAATTATATGTTCTTTGAGCAGCAAAGCCCTCACTTCCATCCATATTTTTAGGAAGTCCAATCGCTATTTCAGTGATATCCTCTTTAGCAATTATTTCCTTAAGTTCTAGAAAAGCAGTTTCATAATCTTCGCTATTAAATCTAATTACTTTATAAGGTGTAATAATTGTATTAGTTCTATCTGAAATTGCAACGCCTAATGTTTTTGTACCTAAATCTAGGCCCATGTATCTTGTTTTCATCGTCCTAAATACCCATTTATAATTGCCATCAATACTTCTTCGCGAGAAAATTTAGTAATCTTTTTTCTAGCATCTTTGTATGATGTAATATACATAGGATCCCCAGATAGTAAATAACCAATTAATTGACTGGTGGGATTATATCCCCTTTCCTCGATGGCTTTTATAACCTCATTAATACTTATCATAATTAACTCCTGTCTTAAAACTTTTAAATCAAATATTGAAGTTTTTTCATAATTCATTAAAATTTCACTTCCTTGCACCTTTATTTTATCAAAAAAAATATTAAACTGCAACCTTACAAAAAAAATGTAAGCATTTTTAACTTACATTAATCATTTTTGTTTTTAAATTCTAATATAATTGGAGTTCCATCAAGTTCAAATGTTTTTCTTATTTGATTTTCTAAATATCTTTCATAAGAAAAATGCACTAATTTTTTATTATTTACCTCAAAAGTAAATTTCGGAGGTTTAATACTTGTTTCAGAAACAAAATATATTTTAAGCCTTTTACCTTTATATGAAGGTGGATTATGCATTTGAACACTTTCAATTATACAATCATTAAGAATGCTTGTTGCGATAACCCTATTATGTGATTCATAAGCACTAATTATTTCTGGCATTAATGTTCCAAGCCTTTTTGAGGTCTTCGCAGAAACAAATACTACTTTAGCATAAGATAAAAACTTAAATTCATTTTCCATTAACAGTTTCCATTTTTTAAGTTCTTCCTCAGGACTAACCACAGTATCCCATTTATTTACGCATATTACAATAGCCTTACCAGCATCAGTTATATATGAGGCAATATGTTTATCGTGTTCAATAATACCCTCTTTGGCATCAATTACAAGAACGCATACATCACTTCGATCAATTGCTTTTAAAGAACGAATATAGGAATACTTTTCAATTTGCTCATAGATTTTTCCTTTTTTTCGCATACCGGCAGTATCAATAACTACATATTCATTACCATTATACTTAAAAGTACTATCAACAGCATCTCTAGTGGTTCCTGCAATATCAGAAACTATCAATCTATCCTCTTTCAAAAGAGCATTTACGAGTGAACTTTTGCCTACATTTGGTCTTCCTACAAAACAAAATTTTACTCTATTATCTTCTTTTTCTTTGCCTTCACTAATATTTGCCTCTAAATAAGAATTTAATTTATCAAAACCAATATTATGTTCAGCTGAAATAGCAATCATTTCCTCAAAACCCAATTCATAAAAGTTATATAAATTATTTTGTCTTTCTTTATTATCTGCTTTATTTACTAAAACTAATACCTTTTTATTAGACTTATGAAGCATACTTGCAACCATTCTATCTTCAGTAGATATATCTGTTGTGGCATCAACAATAAAAAGGATTAAATCAGCCTCATCAATTGCAAGAGTAGCCTGCGCCAAAATATCTTTATTAAAGTCACCATTTTCTAAAGAAAGTCCCCCAGTGTCTATTAAATGAAATGCTTTATCTTTTAAATTAACAATTCCATAAATTCTATCTCTTGTAACACCTGGTGTATCCATTATAATTGATTTTTTTTCTTTTATTAATCTATTAAAAATTGTACTTTTACCTACATTTGGTTTTCCTATTAAACATACAGTTTGCATAAACTGTCCCCCTTTCTAATTACAGTATAAGTCTTCACTATATTTATCAAAATCAACAATTAAAGCCTTATTATTATCTGTTTTTTCAATACAAGCATAAACCCTTCTATTTTTTGTAAATACCTTAATAGATAACTCATTAACTACTAAATTATCAGCATTATTAGTTACAATATTTTTACATAATTCACCATCTTTATACCCAAGTTTAGAGCTTTTATTATTAGAGCATTTTGTATAATTATAAAGACTTGGGTCAACGGCTTCTTCAGATTCATAGTAATTATTTACAATTAAATCACCAATAGTTAAAGTTGTTTCTAAACTATCTTTATTATCCTCTCCCCATTTTTCAGCTGCCGATATTGCACTAGACATTTTATCTTCAAATAATTTTTTATTCATTTGCTTACGTACACCAATTACGCTAGACACACCAATTAAAGCAACAACTGATATTAGCACTATTACTGCCATAAGTTCCACTAAAGTAAATCCTTTTTTATTCATATTTTTCTCCTTTATAAATAACTTTCTATTATTTTAAGTATATCTTCTCTACCTTTTTTGGTAATCGTAGAAAAAGGTACAAACATTTCATCATCACCAAGTTTTAACGCACTTTTTATTAGTTTATCTTGTTTAATACGGCCATTTTTCTTAATCTTGTCATATTTCGTAGCCACTACAGTGATATTTAAATTATAATATTTTAAATAATTATACATTAGTATATCATCCTCTGTTGGTTTATGACGATAATCCACAAGTAAAAAGACACGTTGTAAATTACTTCTATTTTTTATATAATCCTCAATCATAAGGCCAAACTTCTTTTGTTTTTCTTTAGAAACATTTGCATATCCATAACCAGGTACATCTACTAAATAAAAAGTATCATTTACTAAATAAAAATTAAGAGTTTGAGTTTTGCCTGGCTTCGAAGATGTATGAGCAAAGTTTTTTCTTTCAACTAAGGAATTTATAAAGCTTGATTTTCCTACATTACTTCTTCCAACAAGTAAAAATTCTTTTTTATTATCATCAGGATACTGAGATACCCTAACTGCTATATTGGGTTCTTTTACAGATATTATATCCATATATTTTTTCACCACCAATTAAATTATAAAGGAAAATGTTAAAAAAAGCAACATTCAAAATTGTACCTTAAAATGCTAAAAAAGAGCCTAAACTCTTTTTATTTAGAACTAATTTTCAAAATGAATTTATCAAAATATGGGAATGTAAATGATAATATTAAACTTACTAAATAAATACCTATATTAATATCTATAAAACTAAATGCAAAAGTAAAAATTCCTAAAAGAAAACCATATATATACTGCCCACCTTTAGTGTAAGGTGAAAAAATACTAACTGTATTTAAAAATATAAATGCAAATATTAAATTACTATTAATTGCTAAATTATAATCAAACTTTTTAAAAATTATAAAACTTAATACAAGTAATACATAATACACCGTTAAAGAGGTTACTGCAATATGTTTTTTATAGGAAAAATCACATATTAAATAAATAAGTGCTAAAATACTATAAATAAATAAAGTATTACTTATTCCTCCTTCACCACTGCCAAACAAATAATTAGTGATGCTATAACTATGATTAACACTTAATTCATACGCATTTGAAAATGTATACTTATGAAATATAAAAGAAACAATAATTAATAATAAAATGGTAATTAAACTTATATTAACTTTTTTATATGTATATAAAATATTTACTAAAAATAAAATTATTAAATAAATAAAGATATTTGTATTAGGCATAACTATTAACCCACTTAAAAGGTTTAAATAAAGTCTATATGAAATAAAATCTTCTTTTTTATATTTTGAAAATACATAACTAATTAAAAAAGAAATTAAAATTAATAGCAAAGGTTTAAAACTATTAAAGATGTTTACATATCCACCTTTATAAAGCAATATACCATTTTTATATATACCATAAAGTAAAAATGGAATTAATAATAGAATCTGCTTTAATAATATTTTTTTTTCATTAATTTTTGACTTTAAATATACTTTCATTTTTGACCTCTTAAATATTTTCTTAAATTGATTTTACACGGGCATATATAAGTGCATAGTCCACAGTCAATACAATTTTTACTTTTTTTACCAGTGTCCATAACATTTTTAGGGTTTACTTTTACGGGGCATATTTTATAGCACATACCACATAAATTGCATTTTTTTGTTTCTTCATTTTTATTTGGAATAATTAAAACAGCCTTAGTATTATTTGTAATTACGCATTTTTTATAATCAATTTCGTACCCTGTCATTAAGCCATTATAAATATACAAAGCATCTTTAATATCAATATTTAACTTTTGAAAAACATCACTTAATAAAGTTCCTATTTTTACATTAACAACATAACTTTTTTCTAAATAAGGGCTTGCAATTGTAATAAACGTACTATCCTTAAAATCATTATAAACTAAACCATTATAAATACTTAACATATCTTTTGCACTTATTACTAAACTATTTTCAGATAATCCCATATTTTCTAGCAAAAAGAAATTTGTCCCTAAAAGATATTTATCTTCGATTAAACTTAAATTTATATTTGTATAAGTTCCTATTTTACTTAAAAATAAATTAATATTTTCTGTATCGTTACTTTTAATTGCAATATATGAATTTTTAATTTTAAATGCGCCACTAAAAGCATCGGTCATTTTTAAAATCTCATTAGCATAAAATTGTAAAATATATGGATTATTTTCTATATATGGTTCATCCTCGAGGCCATTTACCACTATATTAGAGATTTTTCTTGTCCTAATAATATTTAAATAGTCATCAAAGTTAAGACTTGTAAGAGTGCCAATTATATCCTCGGTGGTTACACCCTTTATTTTATTTTTAATTTCTTTAGTATTTTCTTCATAATTATTTTCAATGACAATACACTCTTTTAATGTTCCATCACAAATTAAATTAGTTGTACCAATAATTTTTCCTGATATACTACTTTTAATTTTTTTTAATTTATTTTCTAATATGGCTTCGTTTTTTAAAACTTTAGAGTTTTGTTTTTTTATGAGTTCATAGCCATCTTCAATTGGAACATAAATATGGTCTGGATCCATAAATGAAAATATTTTACTAGCAAATTTTATGTCATATATTCTATCTAATTTTATTAATTTTCTCATATAATTTCCTCATTTATAATGATATCATAATCTTACCTAACTTACAATTTTAAATTCTGTTGAAAATATTTATTTATTATTTCTAATACTTACAATTATATTTTTTCTATTTTTCTCTATATTTTTAATTACAAAATTTTCATTATAATCAAAATACTATTTCATAAAGTTATATTGCATAGTTTAAATGTGTTTCATAGATAAAAGTTCTCTATAATGACTCCATGTCAATTTGGTCCACATTGTGGACCATTTTGTATCACTAAATATATTATAAAACTGTTTCATTCTAAATAAGGTACTTCTATTATATTTTTTACCTACTTCAAAAGCTAATTTATCGGCATATTG
>DJOC01000074.1:12157-21238 GCA_002439555.1 Caryophanales bacterium UBA6448
TTTAATTTCATCATAATAATTTATCATTTGTAACCTCCATTTCTAAACTATTTAATTTTTTCCGCAAAATAAAAAAACAGAAAAACATACCTTTTTTCCTTAAGAAAAGGTATGTTTTCCCGCTTCGTATATATTTATTACCTCTATTAAAATATAATGTAATCGTCTAATAATAATTGCTCGGCTTATAAGAGGTTTACCTTGCATATTAATAATATCAAAATTAATTTTATTAATCAAGCTTTTTATGAAGTAACTGTTTTGTAATAATTGGGTTAGCTTTACCTCTGGTTTCTTTCATAACCTCTCCTACAAAGAAATCAAAAATATTAGTTCTACCATTTTTATATTCGGTAATTTCTTTTTCATGTGAAGAAAGAATACTATCAATTATACTTTCAATCAAGTTTTCATCACTTACTTGAGCATCTTCTTTAGAAATAAAGTTTTTAGGTTCTTTCTTTTCCTCTAAAGATTTATAGAAAACCTCTTTTACCCCTTTTGAGGATAAAATTCCACTTTCTTTTGCATCATTAATTTGTTTTAAATATTCTGGTTTTAAATAAAAATCATTTATGTTAATATCTTTTTCATTTATGTATGAAGTAATAATTCCATTAATATAATTTGCGGCATCTTTTGGTTTTATTCCTACTTCAACACATTTTTCAAAATAGTTTGCAATATTAATATCTTTAATTAAAATATTAGCATTATACTCGTCAAGTCCTAAATTACTCATGTAATTATCTTTTCTAGCATCTGCTAAAACTGGTATATTTTTTCTAATATTTTCTACAAATTCATCAGTTATTTCATAAGGTGGAATATTAGGTTCTACGAAATATTTATAGTCAATTGCATCTGCTTTACTACGCATATGAACTGTCATGCCAGAGGCCTCATCAAATCTACGAGTTTCTTGATATAATGGTTCATTATTTGCAAGTGCCTCAAGTTGTCTTTTTTCTTCATATAAAATTGCTAATTTTACATTTGCTAAACTATTAACATTTTTTACTTCAACTTTTGGAGTAATATAATTTCCATTATCATCCATAAGATTAACATTTACATCACATCTTATTTGGCCTTTTTTTGTATCTGCTTCGGAAATATCTGTATATTTATATATTCTACACATTGTTTCTAAAAATGCTATCGCTTCATCAGCTGAATGCATACAAGGAGCAGTAACAGTTTCAAGAAGTGGTACACCAGCACGATTATAATCAATAAGTGAAAATGTAGGAAGGTGATCAAGTGCTGCAGCATCTTCCTCTAAATGGATATCTAATATTTCTACATTAAATTTGGTGCCTTTAAGTGATACTTCTAAATTACCATTAATACCTACTGGTCTAGTATTTTGAGTTATCTGATAACCTTTTGGAAGATCTGGATAATAATAGTTTTTTCTATCAAAAATCATATATTTTGCAACATCACATTTTAAAATTAAGGCCATTTCAACTGCTTTTTTAACGCATTCTTCATTTAAAGAAGGCATAAATCCCGGAAATGCTAAATCAATTTCATTTATATTTACATTAGCCATTTTATTATATACATTGGAAGATGGTGAAAATACTTTAGTAGCACTTTTCATCTCGGCATGCATTTCAAGGCCAACAACTAACTTAGTCATTAATATCCTCCTTTATAATTTTTTCAATGTCATTTGCTACAGCAAGCATATAACTATCATTTTTAAAGCCTGATGTAATATTTATACCAATGGGCATCCCCTCAAGTTTGTTATAAGGTAAAGTTATTGATGGGTATCCACCAAAATTTCCTATTACTAAATGATTATCAAGTACATTTTCATCTTTACCCATTTCATCAGTTGTATTACATATTTTCGGAGCTATATCACTTTGAGCAGGAAGAATTAATCCATCATATTTAGTAAATAATTCATTAAATGTATTTACGACTACTCTTCTTACTTTTTTAGCATTAATAAAATATTTTTCTTGATTTTCTTTTTGCAAAATAAATGATCCAATCACAAATCTTCTTTTGATAAGTGAAGAAAAGTTTTTAGTTCTAAAGTTTTTAATAACATCCATTGCACTATCACCTTTTTCACGATGTCCAAAACTAATTCCTGTAAGGTTTGAGTTATTTGAGGTAACCTCGGCACAAGAAATTGATGTATAAACTGGTTTTAATGCTTTTAAAAGATTTTCATCAATACTTTCTTCGTAGATTTCATAACCTTTACTTTTTAAAGTATCTAAAAGTTTATTAAAATCGTCAATTATTTTGATAGTATTTGGATTTGTATATTTTGATTTATCTACAATTTCTTTAATATAAAATAATTTTTTGCTATTTAAATTATTAAAATCTTTTGTTAAATCTACTTCATCCATATCTTTAATAGTAGTCATATCTTTTTCATCAGAACCTTTAACTGTATTTACCACTACTGCGGCATCTATTACAGAGTTTGTTAGAACGCCAATTGTGTCAAGTGATGAAGCAAAAGCAAAAAGTCCATATCTACTTATAAGACCATAACTTGGTTTATAACCCACTACGCCAGTATAAGCTGCTGGTTTTCTAATTGAGTCACCAGTATCTGTTCCAATTGCAAAAGGTACTGTTTTTGTAGCCACAGCGACTGCACTTCCCGCAGAGGAACCTGCAGCAATTCTTTCTTCATCATAAGGATTTTTAACAATGCCAGCATTACCTGTAAGACCAGTTCCTCCCATTGCAAGTTCATCCATATTAGTTTTGCCTATCATTACAGCACCATTTTTACAAAGTTTTTCATAAACTGTAGCATTATAAATAGGAACATAATCTTTTAAAGTATTAGAGCAAGCTGTAGTTCTAATACCCTTTGTTGAAATATTATCTTTCATTGCATAAGGAATACCACTTAATATAGAACTAATTTCATTATTTTCTTTTGGATCCAATACTAAATTATAAGCATTATATTTTTCATTTGTTTCTGATATTTTATTTTTAGAAAAATCTATAAGCTTTCTTGAAGTAATCCTTTTATCAATTAAATCATTATGAAGTTCAATAATATTTTTATCATAATAGTTCATTACTTCACCACCCTTACTATTTCAACTTCTCTATCAATATAGTCATCACAATTTTTAAGTGCATCCTCAATTTCAATCATTCTTGAAGTTTTTCCATCACGAATTTCTTTGGTCTTTAAATCTTGAGGAAAATGTAAAGGCTTAATATTTTCTAGTCCCTTTACATTATTTATTTTAGCCATATTATCATTAATAACATCAAATTCCCTTAATAAAAGAGAGTTTTCTTCCTCAGTAAGGCCAATTAAAAGTTTATCAGCATAATCATTTATTATGTCTTTAGTAAACATTACTTTTCCTCCGTGATAGTGATGCCTAATTCTTTTAATTGTTTATCAGTAAGTGTATTTGGGCTTCCCATTAAAAGGTCCATACCTTGTACATTTGGTGGGAATACTTGAACTTCACGAAGATTTTCTTCATCAGTAAGAAGCATTACAATTCTATCAATACCTGGAGCCATTCCAGCGTGAGGAGGAGCACCAAAAGTAAAGGCAGTATAAAGACTTCTGAATTTATCTTTAACAACATCTTCAGTATAACCCGCAATAGAAAAGGCTTTTTTCATAATATTTATATCATGATTTCTAACTGCTCCTGAAGCCATTTCATTACCATTACATACAAAGTCATATTGATATGCAACTATATCACCAGGATTCATGTTATTTAAGGCATCAAGTCCCCCTTGAGGCATACTAAATGGATTATGTCCAAAATCCCATTTTTTATCTTCTTCATTATATTCAAAGAATGGAAAATCATTAACAATACAAAATTCAAATCTATTATGATCAGTAAGTTCTAACTCTTCACCTAAATAGTTACGAAGAAGTCCCGCAATTTTAATAATCTTTTCATCACCCGCAAGGACAAAAAGTACATCGCCATCATTAAGATTAAATCTTTCTACTAAACTATTAATTTCTTCTTCAGATAAGAATTTTAAAATAGCACTTTTAATTTCACCATCAGTTTTTTTAAGATAAGCAAGTCCACCTGCTCCTTTACTTTTAACAAACTGTTCTAAATGCTTATACCAAGAATTACTTTTTGTAACATTTGAACACTTAATACATCTAACTATTTTACCTTTAAAGCCAGCAAAATCACTATTTTCAAATATATCTGAGGCATCCTCAATAATAAGAGGATTTCTTAAATCTGGTTTATCACATCCATATTTTAACATTGCCTCTTTAAAAGGTATTCTTTTAAAAGGTGCTGGAGAAACATATTTATCTGTGAAATTTTTAAATGTTTCATAGAATACTTTTTCACCAACTTCGTATACATCTTCATCAGTGGCAAAACTCATTTCAAAGTCTAATTGATAAAATTCAAGTGTTCTATCAGCACGACAATCTTCATCTCTAAAACAAGGCGCTATTTGAAAATATCTATTAAATCCTGATACCATTAAAAGTTGTTTATAAATTTGAGGTGCCTGAGGAAGAGCATAAAATTTACCGTGATAATTCCTTGAGGGAATTACAAAGTCTCTTGCACCTTCCGGAGAAGATCCTGTAATAATTGGTGTAGTAATTTCTGTAAAATCCATTTCTTTCATAGTTTTACGTATAAAATCTACTACTTTACTTCTAAAAACAATTTTGTCGTGAACATCTTTATTTCTTAAATCAAGATAACGATATTTAAGTCTTGTTTCTTCATTTGCTTCTTTACTACGATTTATTTCAAATGGAAGTACATTTTCACATTTGCCTAATACCTCAATAGTGTCAAGAATAATTTCTATTTCACCGGTTTTCATATTAGGATTTACATTACCACTTCTTTTTTGAACTGTACCTGTAATTGTTACAGTACTTTCTCTTGTTAAATCTGCAAGTTTTTCACTATCTTCACTAATAACTTGGACAATACCACTTTCATCACGAACTGTTAAAAATACTAGTGAGCCAAGATTTCTAATTGAATTAATCCAGCCACCAATTCTAACTGTTTTGCCAGCATCCTCTAAAGTTATTTCACCACAATATTTATTTCTATATTTATTATTACTATTCATATTAAATCCTTTCTAAAATTCACAATTTTTTGGTGTTCTTGGGAAAAGTATTACGTCACGAATATTATCTACACCTGTAAGATAAATAAGTAATCTTTCAAATCCCATTCCAAATCCTGAATGAACACAAGAACCATATCTTCTTAAATTTAAATACCAATTCATACTTTCTGTGTCCATATTAAGTTCTTTCATACGAGCAAGAAGTTTATCATAGTCTTCCTCTCTTTGGCTTCCACCCATTAACTCGCCTGCTTCAGGCACTTCAAGATCTACTGCCGCAACAGTTTTACCATCAGCATTCTGTTTCATATAAAACGCTTTAATATCTTTTGGCCAGTTATAGATAAATACAGGGCCATTAAAGTATTCTGTAATATATTTTTCATGTTCTTTAGCAATATCTTCACCATATTTTGGCTCAAATTCAAACTTTTTACCACTTTCAATTAAAAGTCTAATGCACTCTTCATGAGTAATTCTTGTAAACTTTGAATTAACTAATTTGGTAAGTTTTTCTATTAAGCCTTTTTCTACAAAACTATCTAAAAATTTCATTTCATCAGAAGCATTATCTAGTACATACTTAACAACATACTTTAGCATATCTTCCATAACAGCCATATCTTCATCAAGATCTGCAAAAGCAATTTCTGGTTCAATCATCCAAAATTCTGCAGCGTGAGTTTTTGTGTTACTATCTTCCGCTCTAAAAGTTGGTCCAAATGTATAAACTTTTTTATAAGCAAGAGCACAAGTTTCTGCCTGAAGTTGACCTGATACAGTAAGTGCAGTCTTTTTACCAAAGAAATCTTTTGAATAATCAGGTTTTTCTCCTAAAGGAAGAGTTGTAACCTCAAACATTTGACCAGCACCTTCACAGTCACTTGCAGTAATAATTGGTGTATGTACATATACATAGTTATGTTCATTAAAATATTTATGAATTGCATAAGCTGCTACACTTCTTACTCTGAATACAGCTGTAAATAGGTTTGTTCTTGGTCTTAAATAAGCCTGCTCTCTTAAAAATTCACGAGTATGTCTTTTTGGTTGAATTGGGTAGTCCTCAGGACAAGAAGACAAAATTTCAATAGCGTTTGCTTTAATTTCATAATCTTCTTTACCTTCCGAAGGAATTAGAACTCCTTTTACTTTTAATGCTGATGACACTAAAAGTTTACTTACATCCTCAAAATTACTTAAAGTTTTATCATAAACTACTTGGATTCCACCTTGAGTAGTACCATCAGAAAATGATATAAAACCAAATTCTTTCTGTGGACGATGATTTTTAATCCAGCCACATATTTCTACTTCTTTTCCAACATATTCTTCTTTTTCTTTTAATAAATCTTTTATATCCATCTTAAATCACTCCTAAAATATAATCTATTATTTCATCCTCTGGAACTTTTACTTCATCTTTTGTAACATTATCTTTTACGGTAACAAGTCCTTTAGATAAGTCTTCACTATTAAGTATTATTAAATTTTTTGCATTCATATTATCAGCCTCTTTAAACTGGGCTTTTAAACTTTTACCCATAAGATTAGTTTCACATATAATATTATTTAGTCTTAAATCTTGAGTAATAATATTTGCTTTAATCTTTTCCTCATCATTAACACACATTACATATACATCAATATTATCAAGGCTATCATCACTCATTTCATTAATAATTCTTTCTATACCACAAGCAAATCCTACCGCTGGGACTTCAGGTCCTCCTAAATTTTTAACAAGGTGATTGTATCTTCCACCACCACCAAGTGCTAAAGAATCATTAAGTTTAAGTTCATAAACCATATAGTCATAATAATCAAGTCCTCTTACTAAAGTATTATCAATTTCATAATCAACATCTAAATAATCTAAGTATGAAAGTATTTTATTAAATCTTTCATTACTTTCTTTAGAATGATAGTCTAGTATACTTGGGGCATTTCTAAGTATTTCACTTTGATCATCTACTTTACAATCCAGTATTCTTAAAGGATTAGTCTTAATTCTATTTTGGCAATCCTCACATAAATCATTAATGTGTGGAGTTAAATACTCAACTAAAGCTTTTTTATAATTTTCTCTATCTTCCACTGAACCTAAATTATTAATTTTAACAGTTACATCAAGTCCAAGTTCTTTTAAAATGTTATATGATAGTGATATTACTTCGGCATCCATCATTTCATCATCAGAGCCTAAACATTCTACACCAAATTGAGTAAATTCACGGTTTCTACCTAGTCCTGGTCTTTCATAACGATACATTGTGCCAATATAAAACTCCTTTACTACTGATGATTGATTTCCATAAAGTTTATCCTCAATAAAGTTTCTTACTACTCCAGCAGTACCTTCAGGTCTTAAAGTAAAACTTCTTCCTCCACGATCAGTAAAATCATAAGTTTCTTTTTGAACTATATCCGTGGTATCTCCTACTCCTCTTTTAAAAAGTTCTGTACTTTCAAAAAGTGGTGTTCTAATATACTTATAATTATAAATTTTAGCATATGCTGACACTACATCACATATTCTTTGATACTTTTTAGAAGCATCTCCAGTTACATCATAGCATCCTTTAGGTTTTGTAATCATTTTAATTCCTCCTTATTACAAAAAAACCTAGATACTGTAAGGGCAGAAATAAATTCCACGGTACCACCTTACTTCTAGGTCTTAATTTTTTATCGCACTTATGCGTTTCTATGTTAACAAAAGTTTGTCGGGCTTTCCATAGAAAAAATATTACTTTCTTAATATAACACACTTTTTCTTAAAATTCCACTAAAAAATTACATTTTTTTAAGAAATAATAAATAGTATAGGTTATGTAAAGTTATCTTCATAATCATTTACTAAAAAAGAAAAAAATTATATAATTTAAATGGTGATGATATGAAAAAATATATATTTAGAGAATATGATGTAAGGGGTATTTATCCTACTGATTTAAACGAAGGTGATGCGTATACTTTTGGCCATGCTTTTGCATCATACATTAAAAATAATAAGGTAATAATTGGCCACGATAATAGGCTTTCCTCTGAAGACTTACGTTCTTCTTTAGTAAAAGGTCTTTTACAAGGAGGAGCTCACGTAATTGATTTAGGACTTTGTACTACTCCTATTTACTATTATTATAAAAAACTACTAAACGTTGAAAATGGCATTATGATTACAGCCTCTCATAACCCAAAGGAATATAATGGTTTTAAATTTTCTTTCTCAATAAAAGGTAATGCCTGTGGTAAAGAAATATATGACTTTAGAGATTTCCTATTCGAGGGTAATTTTAGAAATGCACAAGGATTCTATCAAGAATATAATGATAACTTTGAAAGTTATATAAATAAAATTACTGAAAGTATAGATTTAGGAAGTAAAAAAATAAAAGCTGTATTTGACCCAGGAAATGGTACAGGAAGTATAATTTTAGAAAGAATACTTAAAAAATTTGATATTGATTACAAAATAATTAATGGAATAAGTGATGGTAACTTCCCTGTCCATCATCCAGATCCTTCAGTCGAAGAAAACATGCAAATGCTAAAAGAGGAAGTTCTAAACAATCATTTTGATATAGCACTTGGAATTGATGGCGATGCTGATAGAGTTGGTGTTGTTGATGATAAAGGAGTATTTACTCCAATTGATAATGTTATGATAAATATGTATAAATATTTAAATCCTAATTTAAAAAATAGAAATGCAATTATGGATGTAAAATGTTCAAAAGCAGTTATTGATGAAATGCAAAAAATAAACTTACCTCTTACAATTTATCGTACAGGTAATAGTTATATGAATTTAAAAATAAATGAAATGAATTTAGATTTTGGTGGAGAGTTTTCAGGACACCTTTGGTTTAAAGATAAATGGATTGGAACTGATGATGGAATTTATAATGCTTTAAGAATAATTGAAATGCTTTCTAAAAGTGATCAAACATTTAGCCAGATGAGTGAAAG
>DJOC01000074.1:21408-40300 GCA_002439555.1 Caryophanales bacterium UBA6448
GATTATGAAGATGGTTTCACTTTAATAAGACAATCTAATACCGGTCCCGTTCTTACAGTAAGATTTGAAAGAAAAGATGAGGAAACTTTAGAAAAAGAAAAACAAAAATATTTAGATTTAATCAAAAAAATATCATTAGAACTTAACTAATGATTTTTTTAATTCATAATACTTTTCCATTTTGCTTTTAAAGTAATATTATCAAATACTAAAGTATTTTCATCAAACTTTTTATCATCATAATACCAGCCTTCAAAAGTATAACCCTCTTTTACGGGAGATGGTGGTAAATCAATCTTTTGTGCAGGTCTTACTGAAATAGCTTCATAACTTTGTGCTCCATCAGTATCAAATGTAACTGTATATGATTTACTACACCAAAGTATTAAAAAAGCAAGTAAAACAGTAATCATAATACCTAAAAAAATGTATGTAAATCTATATGCTTTTGTCACACTCTTCACCCTTTTTCTATTTTCTATCTATTAAAATAATATAATATTTTTTGCATTTAGTCAATGAAATACAAAGATGTTTTATTTTTTTATAGTGTTTTATTTTGAATCCTCACATCATTTCCCTCAAAAGAAAGTAAATTAGGCATATATATGGTATTAATCTTATCCCTATTATTATGTAAGAAACCACTATCAATAAATTTAACATTTGGAATATAAATATTTTTAATTATTTTATTACTATATAAAAAGTTTGTTCCAATAACCTCAAGGTTTGGCAAATAAAGATGACATAATGCGATATTATTTGTTAAAAAATTATCCTCAACACTAAATAAGTTTGGAGCATTAAGTCTACTTAAATCTCTATTTTTTCTTAAGAATGAAGCACCAACTGAATTTAGATTAGGAAAATCACACTCTATTAAAGAATTATTTTCACTCATAAAGGAATAACCTACTTTTCTTAAATTGGGTAAACAAAGTGATTTTAATTTCTCATTATAATATAGAAAACTATTGCCCGCTACCTCTAAAGAAGGCATATATACACTTTGAACATTTTTAGCATATGATATAAAACTGTAATCAACGCGTTTAACATTTGGTAAATTAATAGTTTTTAAATTTTCTGCTCGCAATGCAAAACTATTACCAATAATTTCACATTTAGGTAAATAAATATATTCTAATTCAAAAGAGCTTTTAAGAACTCTATCTTCGATAATAATTGTATCTTTCGAAGAAAATCTTCTTATATGAAAACTATTTTGCATAAAATCATCATTAATTTTTCTTACGCCATCCATTACTACACTGACAACTTGATTAAATTTATTAAGTTCTAAATATATTTTAATACCATATTCACAAACAATATAAATTTCTTTACCCGTATCAATATTTTCAATCTTAATTGTTTTGATATATTTGATAGCATCCTCAGCAGTATCATATCTACATTTATCATAACATTCAAATTTTTTATTTACTAAGTCAAGAACAAAGCCATCAAATAATATATATTTTTCTTTTGGAAAGGTAACTTCCTCAAAATTATGAATTACAATGTTATCTGCACAGTAATAAATATTATTACATTCAAGATTGTATCTATAATACTTTCCATCTATAGTTCTCACATAATTTGGTATTTCAAAAGCACAATTAGTATTTCTTTGCTTTATTCCAAAATACTTTTCAAAGGAATATGTAAGACCTTTCGCAATGTTTTCTAAATTATTTTGATATGTAGCATCTGGGTTGTTAACTGTATGATTATATCTATTTTTAATTGATAAATAATTAGTGTCTATTGTAAACTGAAGTGAAAGTACACTTGTACCATATTCATCCTCCCTTTGGGGTATAGATTTTCTTTCTATATCTAAAGCATTATTTTTAACTGCAAAAAATACTCTATTTGTTTCAAGACGATTACTTTTAAAGGTACATAATTCTTCACCTTCAGCATAATACTTTTTATATGATATTATTTCTTCATTGGTATGGCATTCCTTTAAAGTATAGCCTGCATCTTCAAATAATTCATAAGGCGTTTTTAAAGTCTGACTTAAAATTACATTATTTTTATTAAATTCATTCATAATAAATTCTTGAAACTTATTAACCATATTATTTTCAATTAAATCATCATATAAAAAATGATTTTCTTTAAATAAGGATAATATTAAGGAAGATAATACTCCTTCATTTTCAAGTATACTCGGAAATAATTCTCTACATAATTTACTAAAATTTTCACCATACTTTTTCTTTAATATTTTTAAATCACTATTCATAAAACCCCCAGAAAGTAATAACTATTATAACATTATTTTAAAAAAAAGATAGTCCTTAAACTATCAATTGCTATTTAAATTTGGTAAATTATCCACCCATTTTTGCAAGATTTCGCACTTTTTATCTATCTCATTTAAAACATCTGCCATTTTTCGATGGTTTTCATTTTCATCATAAAAGAATGTTTCACTTCCAATATAAGTTCTATCATTATTTTCTATATAAAAATCATTCGGCACACTTTTAAAATCATATCTTTTAGAAAATAAAATATATGTTGTTGTACTATCAACCTCTATCCAATAATCAAAAGTATCATTATTTATTTTTTTTATTATAATTCGACTATTTTTTTGATATTCTTTCAATTTATCAATTGGTTCATCCAAATATTCATAGTATTCAATTTTATAATGTCCACTGCAACTAGCAAAGGTTTCATATCCTTTTTTATTTAACTTGGCAATTACAGGAGCAATTAGCTTATCACAAACAAATACTTTTGGATGATCTTCAGCATGAGTACAAACTTCAAATGTTTCTTTGTCAATTATACTATTTTCATCCATACTTCACCTCAAAATAAATATCTTTCTAATTTACTTAATGAAAAGCGTTTTAAAAGTAGGTCATATTCTTCTTCGGTTATTTGGCAGTAATTAATTACTTGCTGTTTTGATAGACCATCTTTTATCATTTTAAGAGAAATTGCTTTGGTAACTTTGTCCGTTACTTTTTGGGTTACTTCTTTAGTAATTTCTTTTTCTGCTTTTTTAACAGTTTCTGCAACTTGTTTTTCTATAATTTCTTTCATTGCTTCATCATCGGCAGCCTTTCTAAGTTTATCGACATCATAATATAGCATATCATCAAAATTTTCCCACATTTTCTCTAACCTTTTAATTACCCATTCCATTATTGGATTGCCATCATAAAACTATTCATAGTTAAAATCTTCCTTATTATAAAATACTAGAAACAATTTTTCCAAACTATCACTTGGCATCCCATCAATTTCATTATAAATTAGTTTTTTTAAAAAGTCCATATTGATATCATAAATAACAAAGTTGTTTAATGATAAGAAGTTTTACATAATATATTTTTAGATAAAATTATGAAATTTTAGTATTTTTTACATAAAAAAGAAATAGATTTTGCTCTATTTCATCTTTCTTTTAAAGTCCTTTATTTCATCTTCATTATCAAGATTACTATCCAATAGTTCTTTGAATAATTTTTTTTGGGATAAAGTAAGTTTTGTAGGAATAATAATATTTACTACAACATACATATTACCACGTGCAAGAGAGTTTGGACTTTTTAAACCTTTTCCTTTGAGTTTTAATTTTGTATAATTTTGAGTTCCTGGTTTTATTTGAAGAATAACATTGCCAGTAAGAGTTGGTATTTCTTTTTCACAACCTAAAGTTGCCTCGGCAACATTAATTGGAAGTTCTAAATAAATATCATTACCCTCGCGTTCAAAAAGTGGATGATCCTTTATTTCGAAATCTACATAAAGATCGCCATTTTCACCATTTACGGAGGCATTACCTTTACCTGCAAGTCTTAACTCGTGGCCAGAATCAACGCCTTCGGGTACTTTAATTTTGATCGTCTTCTTTTCATTTACAATACCAGTTCCTTTACAATCAGAACAGATATTTTGATAAGTAACACCCTTTCCCATACAATCAGGACATACTTTTTGAGTTTGCATTACTCCGAATATAGAACGGACTTGCTCTAAAACTACTCCACGACCTCCACATTTTGGACACGTTTTTTCATTAAATCCGCCTTTACCATTACATGTTTTACAAGGACTTTTTAAAGTTACCTCAATAGTTTTTTCACAACCAAATGCAGCCTCTTCGAAAGTAAGCGGAATAGTTACTTTAACATCACTACCTCTTGAGCTTCTTTGTCTTCTTCCACCTCCAAAAGAGGAAAAACCACTTGTAAAGGATGAGCCAAAGTCATCATCTTCACCAAAAACGTGACGAAGAATATCTCCCAAGTCGACATCGCTGGCATTAAAATTAAATCCTCCTTGACCACCAAAGTTATTTGTGCCATCAAACGCCGCTGAGCCATACTGATCATATGCTTTTCTTTTCTGAGGATCAGACAAAATTGCATAAGCCTCGCCTATTTCTTTAAACTTTGCTTCGTCACCAGTTTCTTTATTATCTGGATGATACATTTTAGCAAGTTTTCTAAAGGCTCTTTTAATTTCTTCGTCAGTGGCAGTTTTTGAAACGCCTAAAAGTTCATAATAATCTTTTTTACTATTCATAAAGTTTCTCTAACTCCTTTCTTTTTTTATCAAAGAATTCAAATACTTCATCATAAAGCGATGGATTTTCCATATCTACGCCCGCTACTTTTAAACTTTTAACTGGATCTAATGTTGAACCAAGTTTTAAAAATTTAATATAGCTTTCTAAAGCACCGGATTTTTTATTTATAATATCGTTTGCTATTTTGAGTGCTGCAGCATAACCTGTGGCATATTGATAAACATAGAAATTATAATAAAAATGTGGTATTCTATAACATTCATATTTAATATCTTCATCAACTTCAACATTTGGTCCAAAATATAATTTATTTAAATCCAAATATTCTTTTTGAACTAATTCTTTTGTAAGAACAGTTCCATTCATTTCCTTATTATGAAGATTATCTTCGAAGTGAGCAAACATAGTTTGTCTAATCATAGTTGCTTTAAATCTTTGTAATATACTATCTAGTATGTATTTTTTTTCTTCAATATTATCTGTATGATTTAACATATAATTTGTAAGTATTATTTCATTTACTTGACTTGCTACTTCGGCTACAAAGATGGAATAATTATAATCTTCATAAGTATTAAAGTTTTGAGCATAATAATAATGCATTGCATGACCTAGTTCATGAATAAGCGTCGATACATCATTAAGTTTTCCTTCATAATTTATAACTACGTAAGGATGAGCAAGATATGCACATGTACAATATCCTCCATCTCTTTTATTTTTCTTTGGATATACATCAATCCAATTTTCTGAAAATGCTCTTTTAATAACATCAACATATTCTTTTCCCATTACCTCTAAAGAGGAAATTACAAGTTCTTTTGCTTCATCATAAGAATATTTCTTATTGAAATCTTTTGTAATATTTGCATAAGTATCATATATATGAAGTTTATCTAACCCTAATACTTTCTTTTTTAAATCATAATATTTATAAAATTTAGGTAAATTATTTTTAATACTATTTATTAAGTTATCATAAATATCATTTTTAATATCATTTGAATATAAACTTAAGCTTCTGGCTGAAGGAAATTTTCTTAACTTAGCAACCTTATTATTGCTCATTACTTTAGTAGTATATATTGTATTAAAGGTATTTTCATAATGTTTAATTTCTTTATAAATTTTTTCAAAAGCCTCTTTTCGAACATTTTGATTACAACTTTGAAGGTATGTACTAAAGTTAGATATTGTAAGAGGTACTTTTTTACCTTCTTCATCTGTAATAGTGCCAAAGTCCATATCAGTTGTAAGAAGCATTTCACTTGCATCCTCACTTTTAGAGTATACAGATGTTAAAAGTGTAATAATCTTTTCTTCTTCTTTAGACTTGATATATTTTTTCGCTCTATAAATACTTTTTAAATTATTTTCATATTCCTTTAACTTAGGATATTTTTTTATATATTCTTTAACAAATTTAAAATCTTTTTCAAGAAGTTCTGGTACAACGTAACTTTCTTTTTCGGATAACTCATTAAAGAAATTAAGCATGCTACCTAGCATTTCATTATAATTTTCATTTGTTAAGTCTAAATCATTATTTATATGAGCATATAAGTATAACCTTTCAACTTTCTTAGAAATTTCATTATCATACTCTAAATATTCATATAACATTTCTGGGCTAGATAATAGTTTACCTTCATAACTAGAAATGTTTTTAGCATATTTTTTTAAAGAAGCAAGCTCTTTTTTAGCATCTTCATCACTTTTAAATAAAGCACTTAAATCAATTTTTTCTTTCATATTTTATAACCAAATATTAGGTCCTAGAAATAGGACCTAACACTTTACCTTTCTTTATTATTTTTCTTTATATTCAGCTTCTTGTGCATCATCAGATGAATCGTTTGAACTATTAGTTGTCTCGGTATTTTCAGCATTTGCTTGATTAGCTTGATATACCTTACCAGCAAGTTCCATAGCCTTTTTATTTAGACTTTCAGTTTTAGCTTTAATATCTTCGATGTCATTTCCTTTAAGGGCTTCCTCAAGGTCATTTCTTAATTTTTCAGCTTCTTCTTTATCTTTAGGTTCAACTTTATCTCCTAAATCCTCTAAAGCACGATTTGTTGCAAGGATCATTGAATCAGCTTCATTTCTTGCTTCACTTTCAGCCTTTTTCTTTTCATCAGCTTCTTTATTAGCTTCAGCTTCTTTCATCATCTTATCAATCTCTTCATCAGAAAGATTTGTTGAAGATGTAATTGTAATAGATTGCTCTTTATTAGTTCCAAGATCTTTAGCAGTAACATTAACTATACCATTTGCATCGATATCAAATTTAACTTCAATTTGTGGAACTCCTCTTCTTGCTGGAGGTATATTAGTAAGTTGGAAGTTTCCTAAAGTTTTATTATCTGATGCCATAGGTCTTTCACCTTGAAGTACGTGAATATCTACAGCAGGTTGATTATCGGCAGCAGTTGAGAATATTTGACTCTTACTTGTTGGAATAGTTGTATTTCTAGGAATAAGCACAGTCATTACATTACCTAAGGTTTCAATACCTAGTGAAAGTGGTGTAACATCAAGTAGTACTACATCATTAACTTCACCAGTAAGTACGCCACCTTGAATAGCAGCACCCATTGCTACAACTTCATCAGGGTTTACACTCTTATTTGGTTCTTGTCCAAGTTCTTTTTTAACAAGTTCTTGAATATAAGGGATTCTTGATGAACCACCAACAAGGATTACTTTATTAATGTCTTTTGCAGTAAGTCCAGCATCTTTTAAAGCCTTTCTAACAGGTTCAAGTGTTGAATCAAATAAATCTTTGTTTAAATCTTCGAATTTAGCTCTTGACAAAGTAATATCCATATGAAGTGGCTCTTTGTTTTCGTTTTGAGTTATAAATGGAAGTGAAATTTGTGTTGTAGTCATAGAAGATAAATCTTTTTTAGCCTTTTCGGCAGCATCTTTAACTCTTTGCATTGCCATAGCATCTTTTGATAAATCTATGCCATGTTCTTTTTTAAATTCAGAAACTAAATAATTTGCTACTCTTTCATCAAAGTCATCTCCGCCTAAATGGTTATTACCTGCAGTAGATTTAACTTCGAAAACACCATCACCAAGTTCAAGAATTGAAACATCGAATGTTCCTCCACCTAAGTCATATACTAAAATTGTTTGAAGAACATTTTGTTTATCAAGACCATAAGCAAGAGCAGCAGCAGTTGGTTCATTTATGATTCTTTCAACATCAAGACCTGCTATTTTACCAGCATTTTTAGTCGCTTGTCTTTGAGCATCATTAAAGTATGCTGGAACTGTAATAACTGCTTTAGTTACTTTTTCTCCTAAATAACTTTCGGCATCCCTTTTTAATTTAGAAAGAATTTTTGCACTGATTTCCTCTGGTGTATACATTCTTCCGTTAGCCTCAACTTTTTCATTTGTTCCCATTTTTCTTTTAATTGAGGAAATTGTATTTTTTACATTTGTTACTGCTTGTCTTTTTGCAGTTTCTCCAACTAGTTCATCGTCACCTTTGAAAGCAACTACTGAAGGAGTTGTACGGTTTCCTTCGGCATTAGGAATAACTTTTGCTTCCCCACCTTCAAGTACCGCTACACAACTATTTGTTGTACCTAAATCTATACCAATAATTTTACTCATAATTTATCATTCCTTTCTTTTTATCGAGTAATTTTATTTTCATTATCTAATCTTGAATAAATTTCATTAACAATGCTAACTATTTCATCATTAATAATAATTTGTTCTTCATTAGATAAATTACCTAAAATTTTATTATAATTACTAGAATTAATAAATCCTCTAGTAACTTTATTATTATTCATTAACTTTTACCATAGCTACCCTTATAACTTTATCGTTATAAGTATAGCCTTTTTGCATTACTTCCACAACTACGCCCTGTTCTTCTTCCATTATATTCGTGGTCATAATTGCTTCCATAGTTCTTGGATCAAACGGTTTACCCATAGCTTCAATCTCTCTAACACCCATTGCATTTAAGGTAGATAAAAGTGATGCATAAATCATTTTAAATCCAGATAAGAATTTTGAAAGTTCATCAGCAAGGTTATCATCATCAAGTGATATTGCTCTTTCAAAATTATCAATGATAGGTAAAATCTCTTTAATAAGTTTTTCCCCATCATATTTATAAATATTAGCTTTTTCTTCATTAAAGCGCCTATTCATATTTTGCATTTCAGCATTTAATCTTAATATTTTATCTGAAAGTGCATTTTTTTCTTCAATTAGCTTTTTATTTTCTTCAGCAAACTTTTTAATCTCTTCCATACACTTTTCGTGATGACTATTTTTTTTATCTTTTTTTACTTCTTTCTCATTTACTGAAACATTTTCTTCTTTCTTTTCCTCTTTCAAATTATCACCTACTTTTTCTTCATTTGATCTAGGACATAATCAAGTAGTCCATATACTTTAGCATAATCCATTCTTTTAGGTCCTATTATTGCAATAGAGCCTTTTTCACCATTAATGTCATATGTTCTTTTTACAATAGTTGTATTATCATCAATTTGCGATTCATCACCTATATAAACCTTAATTTCATCACTTCCATCAATACTGGTAACTTTCTTAATGAATGAATCATCTTCAAGTTTATAGGCAAGTTTTTTAATAGAATCTAGATTATCATATTCAGGTTGCTCCAATATTTTTGCTTTACCACTTACAGTAACATTTGCATTTTCATCTACAAAATCTGTAAATGCATTATAAAATATATTATATACTTTTTCATAATTACTTATTTCCTTTGCAATAATTGGTTTTATTTCAAACTCTAAACGCTCAGAAACTTCTTTAATCGGTGTTCCTATAAGCATCTTATTAATTATTTCACTAGTTTTAATAAGTTCTTTTACATTTGTACCCTCTGGTAAAACAAATTTTTTATTTTCGACAATTCCTGTATTTGTACATACTAAAGCAACAATTTTATTTTCATCTATTGGAATAATACTTACTTGTTTAAGCAAATTATCCATACTACTACTTCCCAAAACTATTGAAGCATAATTTGTTAAATCACTAATTATTTCCATACATTGAGTTATTGCATCAGATAATACTAAATCTTGATTCTTAACAACTCTCTGAAGTTTTAACATTTCACTTCCATTAAGTTTTTCAGGTTCCATTAAGTTTTCAACATAATATCGATAGCCTTTTTCAGATGGTATCCTTCCCGAAGAAATATGATTTTTTTCAATATAACCTAAATCCTCTAAAGTAGCCATCTCGTTTCTTATTGTAGCACTTGATAAATTAAACTTTTCACAAAGTGACTTACTTCCAACAGGTTTAACGGACTTTACATAAGTCTCTACTATTACTCTTAGTAACTGTTTTTGACGATTATCCATAATGTCCTTTCTAGCACTTTCTTAACCAAAATGCTAATAATATTATAATATGCAAATTAGCACTTGTCAATACCTTTTGCTAAATATTTTTGATAAAAAATATCACTTTTGTTTAAGTGGTATTTTTTTGTTTTTAACCTCTTCAATAGTAAAACCATTATAAGCCCAAAGTCTTGCACCTTTATTAATTTTTTTAATTTCTGGAATTACTTTATTTTTAATTGACTGCGGAATGATTATTTTTTCAGCAGAAAGAATTTCCTCAAATTTTTCTATAGAGAAGACATCTACTTGAGTAAAAAACAAAATTATTTGTTCTAATCTGTCATTAAATTTATATTTATCGCACAACTGTTCAACTTTCAAATGTAGTTCAAGATTATTCAATTCAACACTTTTTAAATCATCAATTATCTTATATTCTTCAATATGCTTGTTTTTATAAAATTCTTGAAAAGATTGCTTTGTACCAGGCACAATTACTAGTAAATCTTCTGATTTTAATATATTTTTTTCTTTTACAAGAATATTTATACGTTTATCAATCTCTTTTTTATTTGTATTATATTTATGAACATTTAACATTAAATCATAAATCTTATCCACTTTAATAACTCCATTAATCATAACATAATCAAATATACACTGAATTATTTCATCAAAATCAACAGGTTCAATAAAAGATTTATTAAGAACCTCTTCATTAATTATATAATCAACTTCATTATGAGTATATCCATTTAAAATCCAACAAGGAGTATCTTTTGCTAAATCACATAAATATTTAGTTATTCCATTTAGTTGTTTTTTACTAATAGATTCCGTTTTAAAATATTCCTTAATCATTAAAGGTAAATTATTATTAAATAAAACAAGCATGAATAAATCAACTTTTATACGATTGATTGTTTCATCATCCTTAATATTTCCTAAATATTTATCAATATCATTAAGCTCGCCCATATCTAATAAACTATCAAAATGTTCGTAAATATTTTCAAAGTCAGCAACATAATATTCATGCTCTTTTTTTATATTAATGAGTAAATTATTAGTATTTACTACTTTTGCAAAATCATTAAAATATACAATATTATTTTCAACTTCGAAATTTAAATGATTACAAATATCTCTAACGCTTTTTTTTGTAGTTTTTACACCGCTCTTCTTAATTAAAAGGACTAATTCATTTAATTCAATAGCCCCATTTATAAATAAATAATATTGGACTAATAATTCTTCACAATTATCTAAAACTTCATCATCAGAAATATCTAACTTGCATTCAAGCGGAATATAATAATCACCATTTATTTCAAAAACAAAATCATTTTTAATAAAATTTAAAATATCATCATAATTACTACTTCCTACCATATCAAAGAATTTAATACACTCATTATCCTGATCAAGTAATTTTAATAAATAATTATCAAGCATAATTATAGAAAGATTATATGCTTTATCCTCTCTATCAAAACAAAGTACATCAAAATTTTTAGCATACTTTTTCCATAACCTATCAAAATTTTTATCATCAAGCATTTCTAGTATTTCATTCATATCTTTATATATAATTTTTTTCATAATACCTCATTTCTTAATAGACCCATTAATTTCTTCATATTCCTTAATAGAGTAACCATTTAATACCCAAATTGGAAAATCATTAGCTATATTATTTTCTATATACTTACATAGCTTATTTACGTCTTTTAAAGTTACCTTATATTTCTTTAAAATTTTTAAAACATTTTCTTTAATATTTAAATTTAAAAAAAGCATAAGCATTAAATCATTTTTAATATTATCAACGACAGTTTTATTTCTAATTTGGTTAAAAAACTTATTTAATTCATTAAATTTTGTTTTTTCTAAAATATTTTTTACTTCTGTATAAATATCATCACTCTTATTTATTTTATAATTAAACTTATTTTTTTCTCTAATAAAATTTTCTACGTCAATTCCTTCAAAATACATTTTATCTAAGTAAAAGTATTTATCATCATATTGCATGTTATCACCAATCAAACTTTCAAAATAGTCATCTGGTCCCTCAATACCAGTTTCCCTAAGTAAAGAAAATAATTTTGTTTTTTCTAAAACACCATTTATATCAATGTAATATATTAAGTACAATTTTATAGTAGATTCTAATTCCTTCAAAAGATAATGTTCATATTCAGTTGGCACATAATAAGTATCATTATTTTTAAAGATTAAACCATCATTATAAAATTCTTCATGAACCTCATTATAGTTTTCAGAATAAAGTTTTTCTTTGATAGTATATTGTTTAAATAATGGAATTTCACTTAATTTTCGCATATACTTTAAAAATATAAAAGGGCTTGCTATTTTTAATAACAAAGCATCTTCAGCATTTTCTATATTAAAGTCCTCTTGCAAAATTTCAATAATCTGCTTCCTAGTTAAGTTACTAAGGCATTCTTCAAAAGGTTTAAATTCAATCTTCATATCTTTCCTCCTTTTAAATAATATCATATGAAAAGTTATATTGTCTATAAAAAAATTAATGTCAACTTCCTAACACTAATTTTTCTTCTTTTGATAAGTATGTTTCTATTTTCATACCACTTTTGTGTAAAAATTCTACAAAGTCATTAATACTAATACTTGCTTTAAATGTAACCTCTCCTTCATAAAAATCAGTAAATTCTATTAAGGAATCTTTTAAAGTTTCCTTAATTATAACTTTATAATTTCCATGAGCAATACTATTTCTAATTCCATTAATTATCTTTTCATTTTTAATTAAACTTGAATATGTGCTAATATAACTATTTGCATTATTTAAAACAGTTTGAATACTCATCAAATTTGCATTTAATATACTAAGGTTTCCATTTATTGTATTTATTTGACTATTTATTTTATTTATGGCATCTTGTTTACCAATGGATGTTACTTTTGCTAAATTATTATTACAACTAACTAATGTATTACTTAATTTAGTTATATTATTTTTAATAGCATTTTCCTTAACACCTAAATCAGAAATATAACCATCATCGTTTTTTTCTACCTCAACGCTAAATGCGTTTGCATCCAAAAGTGAATAATCAAAACCCTCTAAATCTAAACTTTGATATTCTTTTTTATTGTGTAAAACATCATCATAACCATATGCAAATAAAGCATTAAACGAAGATATTAAACTTTGAGTTAGTGTTTCCGTAGAAATATATAAATACTCATATTTATCTATAACCTCTTCAGCAGTCTGTTCATAATTTACCAAATTTGTATTTTTTATTGTATCCAGCATAATAAGGTTATATATTCCAGCATTAATAATACTAAAACTATCATACTTATCTTTGTTAAATAATCTATCTACTTCATGGCCAACAATCTGCATTACCCTAAAATATGGAGTATTCGGTGTAACACTATTATAAAGAAAAGTAGCCACTGCATCAATATTTTCACCCTTAGTACTTATTTTATTCCAAGTTACTTCATAATCATTTTTTACTATGTTTTCAAACTCTAATAACTCTTTTAAATTAAGACTTTCTCTAAAGGATGATACAACTTTATTAAATTTATCAAATACAAGTCCCTCAATTACACTACCATCTTTTCTTCTTATAGTGATATTATATTTATAATAAGATGCAATCATATTTTTATATTCATTTAAAGAATATCTTTCTTTATCTTTACCTGAAATTCTTTCTGAATAAACAAAATTTCTAGAAAATAAAGAAACATTATAATTTTGTAGTGTAGATGACAAACTAGCTACTACAAATGTGGATAACTTTGAAATGGGAACTACTACTTCATTTCCCTCAACTTTTAATATCACTCTATTATGAGCAAAATCTATTAAATATTCTCCGTGAGCAAGTTTATTTCTAACTGTTGTTACTAAAGTATAACTATCTTTAAAAACATAACCATTTATTTCATAACCCGAAGAAGTTTTATTAGCAATTAAATTTACATTTTTTTCCATCAATGAAAAAGGAAGTAATATATTATTATTTTTATCAACCATTTTTTCTTTTATAGCAAGAAATATACTTGAAATAGTTCCCATTATAGCACCATTTAAATATTCCTTATCTAAAATATATTCACTATATATAGGTTCTCCAAATATAAGTCCCATTAAATATAAATTATACGCGTAATTACCAGTAAAGTATTTTACTAATATATCTTCTTTATTCATTTTCTCACCATTATCAAAGGTACATACATTTCTTTTTCAGTAAAACCAGCATGATTAGATTTAAATATATGGCCTCCCCTTTTATACTTAAATATTTTATCACTTTTTGCAAGAGCAATAAAGTCTCCAATTAAATCTTCAAAGTATTTATTTTCATTATTAAGACCAAATAATTTAGATTCTATTACTTCATCTTTACTCATTAATTTAAAATATTCTGAAAAATATTTATTAAATAGCTCTTTGAATAAAACTTTATCAGTTACATTAAATGCGCAGCATCTTCCCTCAAGCCATACATTGCTAGTAATTAAATCAAATAAATCTGGGTAATCACATAAGTATATATAATCATTATCAATATGACCATGATCTGCTGTAATAATTAACAAAGTATCATTTAAATCATTTGCAAACTTTTCACATTTATCATTAATCATTTTTAATATAGATAATACTTCTTTACTATCATTACCATTTACGTGCAAAGTGCTATCAGGATCCATATAATAAGCATAGACATAATTCTTTTCTTTTATATTTAAATTAGATTTAATCATTAAAAGCATTTCATCAATATCATTATAAGTTTCTTCATATTTAATTGGAAACACTATTTTTGAATAATATTTACCATTTTCTAAAATTCTATCAGTAATTGTTTTAAAAGGAAAATACTTTTGGGCAATATTAAAGGGATATTCTTCATCACTATCTTTATATTTATTAGTAAACATTGTTACAAAAGCATTTTCTTTTTTATAATACATATCCCATCCTAAATAGCCATGAGTGCAAGGATACTTTCCTGTCATAATCGAAGTTGTTGCACTAGTTGTAGTCGAGGGACACGTTGAGGTAACCCTTTTAACTATATTATTAGTTAAAAATGAATTAGGTAGTTTTTCATTAATTAAATTATACCCCATTCCATCAAATAAAATAACCACTACATTTTTAGGCTTATAAGAATATAATATCTCATCAATTTCCCCGAGTGAGGAAACTTCACTTTTTAAATCAAAATATTTTTCAATACTACCTGCTATATTAACAATATTATTTTTATAATCTGGGTAAATCATAAAGATCTTCCAATCTTAATTTTTTTATAAGTCATATAACTCATAAGTAGTCCTGGTAAATATAAAAATATAGTACAAAGAAATTCTTTCGTATTCCAATTATTTATTAGCATATAATCATAATAAATTAAAGAGCCAAACCAAAATACAAGAAATGCTATATAAATTATCATACTTATTACACTCAATACCTTTTCATCTTTCTTTTTAATATATAAATCAAGCAGTCCAAAAATAAATACTAAAGATGAAAATGCAAATATTCCACCGATTAAAATCAATAGTAATTTGATAATTCCATTATAATCTTTTGTAAGATGAAACATTAGTTTACTACACATTACCATCAAAAAAGACATAAATATTAAAATTGTGCTTAAAATTATTTTAATATTTTTATCTTTCTTTAGGGACTTATCTAATCTTTTTATTATTTTTTCTAATTTTTCTTCCATATAACCTCCTACCATAACTTAATAATAGCACACAAAGTAAATTGAAACAACAAAAAAATTAACACATTTCTATGTTAATTGTATACTTCATTTGTAAATTATGATAGATGTAAATATCAATACTTTTTTAATAATAAATTTTTTTCATAAAAAAGAGTTTACATTTGTAAACTCATCTATGTCAAGAAAACAAAATGTTTTCTAAAAATATTATATGTTATAGTAAGAATAATATACTTATCTTTCGCCCTCTTCGAGCATTTTTTGAATAAAAATACCATAACCAGAATAAGGATTATCAACAATAACGTGTGTCAAAGTTCCAACAAGAGTATCATTTTGAATAATTGGTGAACCACTCATACCTTGAATAACACCACCGGTAAGTGATAAAAGCCTATCATCATCTATTTTAAAAGTAATATTTTTTATATCACTTGACTCATTTATTTTGGTTATTTCAATATTAAATTCTTCCTCTTTTTCGCCATTCAAAACAGTTTTAATTTTTGCGTTTCCTATTTTAGCATTACCTATTTTAATTAAATTATTTTGATCTATTTTATCATTATAAATGCCAAATATACCATATCTTGTATTTTTTACAACATTACCAAATTCATAATTATAATTAAATTTAGCTATTTTACTTCCTGGAGTTCCTATTACACTTTTTTCAATACCGGTTACAAAACTATTAAAAATTGTTCCCTCTTTTATTTCTACTCTTTCATTAGTATTACTTTCAACAATTTCATGCCCTAAAGCACCATAAATTAATGTATTAGGATCAATGTATGAAAGCGTTCCAATACCCATTATAGAGCTTTTGACAAAAAGACCAGTTTTAATAACACCATCAACACTTATTAAATCAAGTTTAGTCTTTTTCTCTATTCCTTTTCTAATAAAAGTTACATTAACTTCATCATCGCCAATAAATTTTTCTATAGCATTTGATAAACTATTTACATCACTAACCTCTATATCGTTAATTTTTATAATATAATCGCCATTTGCTAAGGCAGGATTTCCTTTATTATATTTTCCATTAACTTTATAAAAGCCAATAACCATCACACCTTTAGTGTCCACTTTAATGCCTAATGTTTTTCCTCCCAAAACGACATAATCAGAATATGCATATATCTTTAAAGGAAGAAATAATAAACTTAAAATCAATAATACTTTTTTCATAATATCACATTATTATTATGGCTTTTTAAGTCTGATTTATATTAACACTTTTTTCCAGTATTAAAAATCAATTACAAATCTTCTTTCAAAAACATCCTCTTTATTATTTGCTTCATATCTTTCATTATAAATATTTTTAAGCATCTCATCATTATCAAAAAGAATTTTAAATAAAATATTTTTTCTAGTATCTTTATTTGTCTCACACTGTAAAAGTTTAATTACTGAATATTTTTCATCATAACAATTTATACTTGCATATTTTTTCGCAGCCATACAAAGTTTTATAAGCAAAGTAATATTAAGTAGAACTTCATCATAATTAATTTCTCCATTTGGAAATCTAAATTCAATTGTATTTTTTAATTTACTTTGGGCATTTAATATATTTATATCAAAAAATCTCCCTGATTGTAGTTCTTTCATTTCTTTAACAAAAGCATTTAAATTTATATTATCATCAAATTTATGAGTAATAATTGCTAAATATAATTTACTCGTAATAGGTTTAGCATAATCTAATAATTTAGGTCTTTGGGTAGAACCCTTACGATTACATATATCAAAGAAGATATCTTGGGCATTACCATATATCATATAAAGCATTTCTAGCTCTTTAACATTATCAAAAAAGTCAAAGCCTATATGAATATGACCTCCGCACTCATTTGTTACCTCAAAGTTATTTGCTTCCATAAAATCACAAACATATTTTAAATTAATTAAGGATTTTTTATCATAATGAAGTATTGGTGACACTACTTCCACTCCTCCCTTAATAGAGCTGTCTCCTTTTAAAATCCAATCAGAGTTAATTGTACCTAGCTTTTTAATTAATACACTATCTTTATGTGATGATTCAAGTTCTACGCCAAAAGTTACTTTATCAGAAACACCATTATATAGTTTTACATTCTCATCACTAGGTTTTTCTTTATTTGTTAAAATAATATCCTTTATTACGGAGTTTGGTAAATAATTAAATGCCTCTTTTTTAATATTCTCATCACCATTTTTAAGAACATTTACTAAAATTTCTAATTTTTCTTTTTCGCTTAGCATATCTTTAACATTTAAATAAGTTTCTAAAACCATTACGCTATTTGGATTGATTTTCAAAACATCTATTTGGTCCTTTAATGAAAGATATGAAAAATAAGTATTAAATCTTTCATTATTATTTGTACATCTTAATATTTGCTTAATTAATAAGTTTTTCTCAAGAAGTCTTTTAATTTCTTCCTCACTCATAAGTTTTACCAAATAATATTGATATAAATCTTTTAAAGACAATAAATAATTTTCAACTTTTTCAAAACTTTTATATGTACAAAGAATCTGATATGTTAAACTTTCATTTTTTACATCATTAATAAGTTTCGTCTTATTATCATCATTTTCTAATGAACATATAATTTTACATTTATTTTTATCACTTAATTTTTTCTTTAATTGATTATATTTTTCTATTACAAATTCATCATTATTTATATGAGTAAGAAGATTTATCTTTTCTTCATCATTGACACTAATATATAATGATTCATAAAAACTTTTATTATTAAAGGTTATTTTACTATCCATTTTGAATATATTTTTTAAAACTTCACTTTTTAAAAGAAATTTAAGTTTATTATCATCATATTTTAAATTATCTACAATATCAATTAAATCTAAAGAAGTCATTTTTTTAAGGATTTTTTTATTTATTAAACCAAGTTTAAATTTATCACTAAATTTCAAAGATGTTACTATATCATAAACTTCCCTATATCTTTTTAAATAAAAATTACTATTTTGATATTTATGTTTTAAATTTTTAGGAAGTAGATTACTTATTATAACTGATAAATATTTAATCCCTGTTGGAAGTAAGCCCACTAAAACAGATGTTAAAATTACTATTAATAAAGACATATTTTTACCCCCTTTTTTAGATATTATTTATTATAAGCATTTTAAATCTTATGTCAATAAAAAATGCTAATTTAATAAAAGAGACT
>DJOC01000020.1 GCA_002439555.1 Caryophanales bacterium UBA6448
TATATCAAGGAAAAATCGAAGTGGATGTTGATGGAGAAAAAGTTAATATGTATGACAAAGAAAGACTTTTAGTAGAACTAATTAGAAAAAGAAAACAAATACCTTTTGATTACTATAAAGAAATTATTGCAAACTATAGAAGAATTAGCAAGGATTTAGACATGTATAAAATTGAGAAATATCTTTCTTTATACAAAAATGATGTCAATTTGTCTGAGGCTTTAATAAGGGAGGTGTTCTAATGAATATAAAAGATGCTATATTAATTTATCAAAATAATGGTTATGAATATGCAGATGCTGAATCAAAAGTTAGTCAAGACATAGTTCTTTCGAAGATTGGAAATAGTAAGTATAAATCCAATATAACAATTAAAGGCGGTGTCGTTATGCATAATATGTCTAATGACATTCGTAGGGCAACTCGTGATCTAGATATCGATTTTATTAAATACTCTTTAGAGGATGAATCTATTAGAAATTTTGTATCTTCATTAAATAATGATAAAGATAATATAAAAATAGAAATAGTTGGTAATATTACTCCATTACATCATCAAGATTATGATGGTAAAAGAGTTCATATTAGGATTAGTGATAATTATGGGAATAATATAAATACAAAACTAGATATTGGTGTACATAAACTATTTGAATTAGAGCAAGAAGAATATTGTTTTGATTTAAGTTTAATTAATAAAGAAGTTAATTTACTTATAAATTCAAAGGAACAAATATTTGTTGAAAAATTAAAATCATTATTAAAGTTGGGCTTTGTATCAACTAGGTATAAAGACATATTTGACTTTTATTATTTAATAAATATTTCTAAATTAAATATGAAGAAACTACTTAAAAATATTGAAATATTAATTTTTAATGATGATACGATGAGAGAAAATAATATTGATGATATTTTAAATAGGCTTAATAATACATTAAAATCCAGAAGATATGTAAATCATTTGAATGATCCAGTTGTAAATTGGTTAGATATACCTATAGAAGATGCAATAAATAGTCTACTTAAATATATAGAACAATTATCAAAAGAAAAAGTGGAGGTATAGTAAATGAAAAAGAATATAGAAGAATTAACATTACTACTTATGTATCTAACATCTTGGGAAGAAGATGGTTTTATAGCTGATAATGAAGACATTCCTAAAGCAGCAAAAATTAGAGCTTGTTGGAAAGGATATTCATTTGATGTTATTAATAAATTAACTGATGAAAATTATCTTTATTTTAGTAAAGGTAAATCAGTAACACTTACACCTGAAGGAGAAAAATTAGCTAAACAATTAATTCATAAATATTTAAAATATGAGTAGTGCTTTGAAATAGGCAATTCAACCTATTAAATAATAGTTATCTGAATTATAAAAGAATATTGAATTTAGTGATAAATGTCTTTTAACAGTCATAAATTTAAGTATGAAAAAAGATAAAAATAAAATTTTTAAAGAATTAATATTAAATTATTTATTAAAGCAAATTATAGAAGAAAAATAATTCTACTGATTTGCTTATTTTAATTATTATGTTAAGATGGACTTATTTTAATGATGTTAGACTCTATAAAAATATGAGGTGAATATGAATTATAATGCCGGTATTTATATTAGACTTTCTCAAGAAGATAAAAATAAAAAATATGAGTCAGATAGTGAAAGTATTATTAATCAAAAAGAGGTATTGAAAGACTATTGTTTAAAAAATGGATTTAATTTAATTGGTGAGTATGTTGATGATGGATATTCAGGAACTAATTTTGATAGACCAGGATTTATTAGATTAATTGAAGATATAATAAATAAAAAAATTAATCTTGTGGTAGTAAAAGATTTGTCTAGATTAGGCCGAGATCATGTAATGACTGGATATTATATTGAAACTTATTTCCCTGAGAATAAAATAAGATTTATTTCAATTGTTGAAAACTATGATAGTATGAAAAACCAAGCTAGTAATGATTCATCAACTTTTATTATTGCTTGTAATGATTATTATAGTAAACAAAATTCATTAAAGATTAGAAATGTATTAGATTCTAAAAGAAGAGATGGTAAATTTATAGGAAGTAAACCTTGTTATGGTTATATGAGAGATCCAAAAGATAAGGGACATTTAATTATAGATCCTAATACAGCTCATTATGTTAAACTGATGTTTGAATTAAGAGCCAATGATATAGGAATATCTGAAATAGCAACCCGTTTAACTAAATTAGGAGCACCAACGCCAAGTAGTTATAAAAATAAAACAATATCTTCGTTAGCAAAAGAAAAAAATATATGGTCAATACATTCAGTTAAAAAAATATTAGAAAATAGAATGTATACTGGTGATATGGTACAACATACTCAAACTAAAATTAGTTATAAATCTAAAAAGAAAATAAAACTTGATCAAAGTTTATGGGTAATAGTAGAAAATACTCATGAACCTTTAGTAGATAAAGAGACATTTAGAATAATTAATAAGAAAAGAGATAATCATAATAGAAAAGTTGAAGTTAAAACTAAAAGACCAATTAGATTATTAGAAGGATTAATCTATTGTAAAGAGTGTGGAAATAGATTAGGTGTAATTTATAAAAAAAATCATGATTACTGGACTATTAATTGTAATAGATATGCAAAAGACCCAATTAGAGGAAGATGTAAAACGCATTTCTTTCCTTATAACTATTTTGAAAAAGAAGTATTAGAACAATTAAAAACTATATTATCTAATTTATTAAAAGAGTTAAGTATTAATGATTTAAATAAAGAAATTATTAATAGAGCAAATTTATGCATTAAATCATTTGATGATATTAAAAGCAACATAGAAAAGGATATTTTAAAATTATCTTTTGATATTCAAACAGTTTATCAAGATAGACTAGATGGTAATATTTCTTTAGATTCATATAAAATAATTGTATCTTCTTATGAAATGAAAATGAAAAATTTAAAACTAAGATTGAAAGAAATAGAACATGATATTTTAAAGGAAAAAAATATTGCTAATAAAGTACCAAATTATACAAAGAAAATTAAAGAATTATTAAATATAGAAAATCCTAATAGGGACTTGTTATTTACCTTAATAGATAGAATAGAAGTAGATGAAAATAGAAATATAACAATTAAGTTTAAATATAAGATTTTGGAGGATTATACATTTAAATATATTAATAAAAATTTGATAAGAAATCCTTATGGAAGATATGGTAAAATAGGTAGTAAACAAAAATTTAAAAATACATTAGAAAAAAATTAAAATAATATTTAAACTAAATTAATATAACTATAAATAAAAATAATAACCACTATAGTCATCACCAGGTGGCGATGGAGCTGAAGTAATATATGCACTTCGTAATAATGATGCACTTTCTAAACTAATTGCAAAAGAACTTGAGGCATCAGGACAAAATGTTAGAAAATATTATCAAAGAAGACTACCAAGTAACCCATCAAAAGATTATTATTATTTATTAAGAGATACACCAAATAATGAAACATTAATCGTGGAGTATGGATTTTTAGATAGTACAGGTGATGATGTAAATCTTATTAAAAATAATTGGGAAGATTTGGCAGAGGCAGTAGTTAAGGCTCTTGTAAATTACATTGGAGTTCCTTATTCATTAAAGGGATCAAACGAAGAAAAAGATTATTATATAGTTCAAAAAGGCGATTCACTATGGAGTATAGCTAAAAAATATAATACTACAGTTGATGAACTTAAATCTATTAATAACTTAAAATCAAATTTATTATCAATTGGTCAAAGATTAAAAATAAAGGGTAGTAGTGTTAATCCTGATAATCAAAATATTTATATGGTTCAAAAGGGAGATACATTATATAAAATTGCAAATATGTACGGAACTACAGTAGATAATTTAAAATCCTTAAATAATTTAAAAAGTAATATTATAAGTATAGGACAGGAGTTAATTGTTCCTTCGTCTAAAATAATATATACAGTTCAAAAGGGAGATTCGCTATGGGCTATAGCAAGAAAATATAGTACCACAGTAGATAGCATTAAATCAAAAAATAATCTTTCCACAAACGTATTACAAATAGGTCAAAAGTTAAAAATATGAGTTTAAAATAATTCATATTTTTTATATTCTGTGTATAATATAATTAGCACAAGGACTTGACAAGTGCTAATTTTTGAGTATAATAGTATATATAAAGGAGGAATGAATTATGTTTAATCAAAATAATGAAGAGAATGAAAACGTTCTTGAAAAATATGGACGTAATATAAATGACGATGTTAAAAATCGTAAAATTGATCCGATTATAGGTCGTGATGAAGAAATAAGAAGTATCTCTAGAATTCTTTCTAGAAAAACTAAAAATAATCCGGTCTTAATCGGAGAACCAGGAGTAGGTAAGACAGCAATAGTCGAGGGACTTGCTCAAAGAATTGTTAAAGGTGATGTTCCGGAAAGCTTAAAAAATAAAACTATTTGGGAACTTAATATGGCCTCATTAATCGCAGGTGCAAAATATCGTGGTGAATTTGAGGAAAGACTAAAAAAAGTTTTAGATGAAGTTAAAAAAAGCGAAGGCAATTTAATAATGTTCATTGATGAAATACATTTAATTGTGGGAACTGGTGCAACCGAGGGAGCAATGGATACAGGAAACATCTTAAAACCTATGCTTGCTCGTGGAGAAATTCACGTTATTGGTGCCACTACCTTAAATGAATATCGTATGTATATTGAAAAAGATGGTGCCCTTGAAAGAAGATTTCAAAAAGTAACAGTTTCCGAACCAACAGTTGAGGATACAATCACAATTCTTCGTGGGTTAAAAGAAAGATTTGAAATATATCACGGAGTTACAATTCAAGATAAGGCTTTAGTAAGTGCGGCAACTTTATCAAATAGATATATTACAGATAGATTTTTACCTGATAAAGCAATAGATCTTGTTGATGAAGCCTGCGCTACAATAAGAGTACAAATGGATAGTGTTCCAACTGCTCTTGATGAAATAACTAGAAAGATATTAACATTACAAGTTGAAAAAGAAGCCTTAAAAAAAGAGAAAGATGAACTTTCTATAAAAAGACTTGAAAAGATTGATGAAGAGCTTTACGATTTAAAAGGTAAAGAGCAAGAATTGAGTGCTAAATGGAAAGAAGAAAAATCTATTAACGAAGATATTAAAAAGGTTAAGTCAGATATTTCTAAATATACATTTGAACTTGAACAAGCTGAAAATAATTATGATTTGGAAACAGCCGCAAGGATAAAAAATGGAATACTTCCAGAACTTAAAATAAAACTTGATGAACTTTCTAAAAAGGGTAAGGAAGGTATTTTATCTGATACTGTTACAAAAGAAGATATAGCAAATGTAATTAGTAAGTGGACAAATATTCCTATTTCTAAACTTATGAGTAGTGAAAAAGAAAAGATTCTTAACCTTGAGGATAATTTAAGAAAAAGAGTTAAGGGCCAAGATAAGGCTTTAAAACTTGTATCTGATGCAATTATTCGTTCAAGAAGTGGTATTAAAGATCCTAATAGACCAATTGGTTCATTTATGTTTTTAGGCCCAACAGGAGTAGGTAAAACAGAGGTTGCAAGAAGTCTTGCCTATGAACTATTTGACGATGAACATCATATGGTAAGAATAGATATGAGTGAATATATGGAAAAATATTCTGTATCAAGACTTATTGGTGCTGCACCAGGTTATGTAGGTTACGAAGAAGGTGGACAACTTACAGAAAAAGTAAGAAGAAATCCTTATTCAATTGTACTTTTTGATGAAATTGAAAAAGCCCATCCAGATGTCCTAAATTTATTATTACAAATTCTTGATGAAGGTAGACTTACCGATTCTAACGGTCGTACAGTGGATTTTAAAAATACAATAATTATAATGACCTCAAATGTTGGAAGCGAATATATAATTAATGGTGAAGAAGACAAAGTTACTTCTGAACTTCCAAAATATTTTAAACCGGAATTTTTAAATAGACTTGATGAAATAATTATTTTCAACAAATTATCAAAATCAGATTTAAGAGAAATTCTTGATAAAATTATCGAAGAAATTGAAAAAAGATTAATTGATATTAATGTAAAAATTAATCTTACTGATAATGCTAAAAATTATTTTATAGATAATGGTTATGATGAATATTATGGTGCTAGACCACTTAAAAGACTTGTTAATAATAAACTAGAAACATTAATTGCTAAAAAACTTATAAATAATGAAATCAAACCTAATACGATAGTTAATGTTGATTATGTTAATAATGAATTAAAGGTTAGTTAAGCTAGCCTTTTTTAGTGGATTTCTTTACATATCCCAGGATCCGGTTTATAGAAACAATGGTTTTTATATCTACCTGATAGGCTTTGAGTGTACCAAGTATTTTTACAAGAAACACCTTTTTTCGGAGCATAAAACCATAATGCATTTGTTGCGGGGTAATAATATTCTCCATCTAAAATCCTTTTTGCTAAATTTTTTTCCATTGTAGTCGCAGCAGCTTCGAATAAAGAACTTGTTGTTCCTACAAACTGATTTTTTTGATAAATTGCATTATAAACACTGTTAATGTCTTTAAAAGTTAAACAGTTTGCTAAAACCCTATTTACTACAACATTTCCAACCATTAACATTCCTAGTTCTCCCTCATTTAGGGCTTCTGCACGCATTATTCTTGCAAGTAAATCTAGTTCTTTTGAATTATATGAAACTATCATTATATCACCGCTATAATATATGCATAAAAAAAGAAAATTGTTATTTCTTAAAAATACTTAACAATTTTCCAACACTAAAAATTATTTTATCACTATTTTTAATAGCGACTGTTTTAAAAATGGCTTTTCCTCCGATAGTTAGCGAAGAAATTAAGGCTGCAGTTATAACACTTATCAAAGACTTATCAACTTTGGTTACATTTGCAATTGAAATTGCTAAAACGGCACCGAGTCCACCGGAAACAATACCACATATATCGCCAACAATATCATTACATATACTAGATATTTTAACATTGTTTTTGATAAGCTTAATGGTTTCTTTAGCACCTTTGATTTTCTTTGCACTCATTGAGTGAAATGTAGATTCTTTACTTGTAAGACAGCTTGCACCAATCATATCAAATATTATACCTATTGCTATAACAAGTAAAATTATAAGTATCATTACCACTATGCTAGCGTGACTTGATAAATAATTTGTTGAGAAACTGAAGATGGTGGATAATATAAAAGTCCATAAAAAAACTTTATATACCCAGTTATTTTTTTTCATATAACCCTCCTATAAAGTTATTAAAAATGTTATGGTTTATTATAAATTAATCTTACGGCTTTGGTCGAGTTGAATTTCTCTATTTTCTCTCCCTTAGTTACCCTTAGGCGATTTCTCTTTAAAGAAAATAATTAGTAGTCACCTAGCTAATGACTCGATTGCCACATAGTCCGCACTTCAATCTTTATAATAAATAACACGCTAGAGGTTTTCCCTGACACATCTAAACTATTCTTATTCGCTTTTGCAGTTATAATTTCATCAATATTATTATTCGTTAAATCCCTTATAACCACGCACGACATGAATAACTTTTCTTTTTTGCTCAACTACAGGGGGTTAGTCATATGCCGTTATGATTTCCCTATAATTTTAAATTACATATTCACCCCAACTTGGGCAGAAGCAGCAAACATATAAAGTGCAATTGTATCAATTAATGGATTTTTAGCCCCATCTTCAAATAGTGATTGTGACTAGCATAATGCACCACACAATAATTATATCAAACCCACAAAATTTTGTCTAGTGGGTGTATACTTAATTATATGTAGACAATTTTGACTTGATTACGGCGTTTAACTATGGTATAATGTTTTTGCCGTAGGGGCGTGGTATAATGGTAGCATAGGAGTCTCCAAAACTTTAGATGGGAGTTCGATTCTCTCCGCCCCTGCCATAAAAAAATTACTCTCAAGTTTGAGAGTTTTTATTTTGCCTTATTTAGTTAAATTCTTTACATATAAATCTATAAATTGTTTTAATTTAGGTATTGATAGAGAGTCAATTAAAAAACCTGCAGATAATTTATGTCCTCCGCCATCTGGATGAAACTCTTTGCCAATTACATTTAAATCAATGTTATTTTTTACACTTCTTAAAGAAACTCTATTACGATTAAAGTTTATTATTAACATAAAATCTATTTCTGGTCTTAACTTACATATACTATTACCTACTATTGATCTATATTGTTCA
>DJOC01000040.1:0-4230 GCA_002439555.1 Caryophanales bacterium UBA6448
AATAGGAAATAAATACTTGTAACAGAGGCCTATTTTATGCTATAATCTTGCTTGCAAGGAGTGAGATTGATGAAAAAGTTAAAGAAAAATTTACCTGAAGGCGTAAAATATGAATTTGCTAAATATAAAGGTGTTAAAGTTAAATTAGTACCTAACAAAAAGAAAAATAATAAGACAAAATAAAAACCACGATATTAATCGTGATTTTTTTTGCTTTAGAATTTAATTTCACATGGGTTTTCTACGAATAACTTAATTATTAGATTTATAAATGTTGGTAAGAAGAATAGTACTGCGACTAAAATTAATCTTGTAAATGCTTTCTTAACAAGTTTATTCATTATTTCTTTATCACTATCAAGTAGTGCTTTAACAAAATCGTATATTGTCATACCAACACAAAGTACAATTCCAAGATATTTCATAATACTAAATATTTTTGTTAGATATTCTTCTAAATTCCCTTCGAAAACTGCATTACATTTCATTTCGCCAGCATTCATTTCATCATCATCGTTGCCGCCAAACCATTCGCTAATAAGATCTCCAAGTCCATGGTCGTAATCTTTACTTGGGTCATTATCTGGATCGGCAGCTGGATTTGAATCCTCTGGAGAATCACTTGTTACTTTTGGACAATCATCATATGATTTAATACTTCCTTTATCATAACTTCTATTAGGCAAATATATAAATGTTGAATCTCCACCTACTTCGCAAGAAAGTTTCCCACTTTTTATATCTGGAGAAGATATGGATTTATCTCCGTATTTAAATGTTATATTACCATCTTTATCAGAGGAAAATTGTACTTTACACATTTTTTCATTTACTTCATTTTCGTTTATTTTAAATTCTTGCTCTGCACATTCGATTTCACCAGAACCATTAGTATATTTTGCTAAACCATATATTTCAAAGCTATCAAGTCCAGTCATTTTACAATTTGCATTGTCTATTACTGACTCATAGTCAAGTCCATTAGCTATTGAAGTATTTAATTTTACAGTAAAGGTTCCAGTAGCATCACTACATTTGAAACTTGTTTCATTTTTACCAAGTGTTTTTGATTCACTACTACTATAAGACGTATAAGTAACCTTTGCATCACCATTTGGTTCAACCTCAATTTTAACTCTACAACCATCGTGCTCTTTATCATCTGCCTTTTTTAATTCAAAAGTTCTAGTAGTTTTAGATGTTCCTTTACCATTTGTAGAACTTATATTATCACAAGTACCATCATAAGCCTTAACATTTGTTGTGATACACATAAGTGTAAAAATAAAAGTAATTATTAATTTTATATGTTTTTTCATAATTCACCAAACCTTTTATAAATGTATTGTATCAAAAAAAAGAAAAATAATAAAGAAATAAACTTCATTTTATTGCGAAAACATTAACTTTATTATATAATTTAAATGGTGATTTGTATGTTATTTAATACTTATATATTAGCAGGTGATCCTTTAGAGGCATTTTCATGTACTAATGAAAATGTAGTAAAGGTATTAAAATTTATAGCTATACTTTTTAATATAGCAAAAATACTTGTTCCAATTATCTTAATTGTTACGGGAGTTATATCACTTGCAAAAGCAGTTGTATCAGATGAAAGAGATTTTTCAAAAGAAATTACGTCTTTAGTAATTAAACTTTTTGTTGGGTTAGTAGTATTCTTACTTCCAACAATTTTGCTTGCTTTTATTGATCTAATTGATGGTTCAGAAGATGTAAGAAGTGATTTTACTAAATGTAGTGAATGTATTTTAGATTATAGTAGATGTCCTGGTGTTTCTTCGAGTACAAAGAATAATACAAATACTAAAAAAAATAATGGAAAGAAAAATGATAATAGTACAACAACTATTAATCCTAATTAAAAGATTGTAAATAATAAAAAAATATAATATACTATTTTTATAGTATTAGAATAGGAGTAGATTATGATAATGTCAACTATTATAGATAATATTGCCGAAACATTTTGGAAAATTATAATAAGTCTTGTTGGAAGTATTTTCAAACTTGTAAATAGTGCATATAGAATTTTTATAGCTTTAGCAGAGGCTGATATTTTTGAAAATGCGGAATTTGATATAATAACTAAAAATATGTATGAAATATTAAGTATAGTGATGCTTTTTGCACTTGCATATGGAATATTAGTTAAAATTGTGGATCCGGAAAATTCTAAAAGTGGAGTTGATGGTAAAAAGATTTTACAAAAACTAGTAATGGCAATTGTACTACTTGCTTTAATCCCTTCGATTTTTTCTTTTATGTTTGGACTTCAAAAAGCTATCCTTGAGTCAAATGTTTTAAATAGTATTTTTACTGGTTCAAGTAATGTTGGTGCAGAAAACATTAAAAATGCTGGAAATGTAATGGCAGTTAACTCTTTTAAACCTTTCTTTACACCTAATGTAAATAATGATACTAATCCTGAAGATGCAAGAGGTATTATTAAGAATCATACTGAGTATGGAGTAACTTTAGATAATCAAAAATCTTATGGCTGCAAATACGAAGAATGTACTTTAGCAGATGTTGATACTTTTGCTGAAAAAACTGGAGATTTTGGTTTTTATCAAGCTTTTGCAATGAACATTAATGAGGGAGAAGTTGACTTTCAGTGGCTTGTTGCTTTAGTTGTTGGTGGTTTCTTAGTTTATGCGATGATATCATTTTGCTTTGATATGGCACTTCGTGTTTGCAAATTAGCATTTTTTCAAATTATTGCTCCGATTGCAATATTTTGTAACGTTATTCCTAAAATGGAAGATGTATTTAAAAAGTGGCTTTCTAATACAACTAAAACATTTATAAGCGTTTTTACAAGAATATTAGTTATGAATTTTGGTGTTTATCTTATCTCCATAATTGTAAATAATGTAGATTTGGATTTGGATAGCACTGGTAATTGGTTTTTAAATTTAATTGCTAAATGTTTCTTAATATTAGGAATTGTTATGTTTATGAGACAAGCTCCAAAACTTTTATCTGATTTATTTGGATTTGGTGATGGCGATATGAAACTTGGTATTAGAGATAAACTTAAATCAAGTGGTGCATTTGCTGCGGGAGCCGCTATTGGTGCTGGTACTACTGGACTTGTTAGAAATGCTGTTAATGCTGGCCAAAATTTTAGAAAAGCACCTAAAGGTAAAAAGTTTGGAGCAGTAGTTAAAGGTATTGGAAGTACTGTGGCAGGTGCTACTTCAGGTCTTACTAAAGGACTTTGGTATGCAAAAGACGCTGGAAGTGGAAAAGATATGAAAAATGCTGCTACACAAGCTGCTAATAAAACTGTTGAAAATAGAATGAAAAGAGATAATTATACTGCCGCACATTCTCGTGGAAAAGGTTGGCTTGATGATAGAGTTCAAAATATTATTGGTCATGCAGAAGATACTGGCGTAAAAGTTGCTGGTTGGGCTGGCTACAAAAATCTTGCTCAATTAAAAGCAGAAAATGCCGCAATGGATGAAATTACATCTTCAAAAGATAGTTTTGATTCAGCAGTAGATTCTTATATAGCAAAAGCGATCCAAAAGGGTGATAATGAAATTCAATTGGGAGGTTTAAATGGAATGGATGATGTTAAATTAGGCGAAATTAGAGCAACAATGGAGGCATTAAATTCTGCACGAATTGAAGGTAAAGGTGTACTTGAAGCTGAAACGGCCTATGAAAATGCCAAAAAAAATGCTCGTTCGCTAATTGAAAATGCAATGTTAGTAAGCTCAGAAGATTGGTCGGAATTTGTTGAAGAAAAATCTGAACTTGCATCTAAATTGAGTGGATTACGTGTAAATGGAGTTAAGGTAAAAGGTAGTATTGCTAATAATGCAAGCTTGGATGCACTAAAAAAAGCAGGTATTGTTGGTGCAAATTATTCACAAGATGTTTCTGCCAATTTATTTACCGAAAAACTTGACGAAAATGGAAAAGTTCTAGTAGATAGTGTTGGTAATAAAATATATACTGATACTGCTGAAATAAAAAGCATGAACGATAACATTAAACTTAATACTGGCGCAAATAAGGTTGAAATTGCAACACGAGAACAGAAAAAACAAGATGATAATAAAAAATAATATAAAAGGAGGAAATACTAGTGAGAAATCAATATTTAGTACCTGCCAATAGTAAAAAGTCACAATTAATATTTGGCTTCTTTACTTGGCCAGATTTAATTCTATGTTTAGTTGGTGCGGCAATTAC
>DJOC01000040.1:4424-7368 GCA_002439555.1 Caryophanales bacterium UBA6448
TATTGGAAAGGTTGGTGTGTAAAAGATGACACAGATGAACAGTAATAGCGCTCCAAGTGGAGTAAAATATGCTGAGGATTGGCTTCCTATTAAGTCAATTAATAATGGAATGATTTTAACCGAAGATGGTTATTATGTAACAGGTGTTAAAGTTAATCCTAAAAATATTTTCATTTTAGATGAACAAAGTCAAAATGCAACATTATTTAATTTATCCACATTTTATAATACATTAGATTTTGATTTTTGGCTTCTTGTATCAGATAGACCTGTTGATATAAGTCTATATCTTAATGAATTACAAGTAGAGTATAATAAAAATCCTAATAGTGCTATTAGAAAACTTATTATGCAAGATATTAATAAAGCAAATCTATTTATGAGTAGAGATTATAATGTAGTTGATACTGAATATACATTTTTATTCAAAGAAAAGAAAATGGAATTAGTTCAAAAAAAATTACATACTCTTATAAGCGGACTTAGTAATGCAGGATTAAACTCTACACAAACTAGTAATGCTGATTTAAGAATGCTTCTTGATAATTACTTAAATGATGGTATAACCACTAATTTTAGGGCGGTGATGTAATATGGGTAAACTTAAAAGTGAAGTAGCACCTAAAGGAATTAATTTTAGACCTGCTACAGAATTTATGCTTGGAGATAAATATTATACAATTATGACAATTGTAGGTTATCCAAGAAGTATATTTCCAGGTTATTTATCAGATATCACAAATATTCCTGGAGTTAGACTTGCAATAAAACATATTCCTATTTCATTTGAGATTTTAAAAAAGATGTTAAATAAAGAAATAGCGGATTTAAAAATAAGATATCAACAAGAAAAAGATCAAACAACTCAAGAGAGAATTAGACAAGATTATGAATCTTTGGAACAATTTATTTCAATGCTTGCTTCTTCACAAGCAAGAATATTTGATTTTCAAATGCATTTAATGGTTTCAGCGGATTCTAAAGATGCATTGGAACTTACTAAAATTCAAGTTAGAAATTATATTGATGCACTTGGTATGAGAGCGGTATCATTAATGTTTGAACAAGAAAAAGCATTAAAAAGTATGATACCAATATTCCCAGAACAAGATATTGAAAAAAGAATTGGTATACCACTTCCATCAGTTACAATAGCGGGAATGTATCCGTTTGTATTTGATTCAGTAAAGGATCCTGGTGCTGGAACACTTCTTGGAATGGATAGATCTGGTGGTGTAATTTTATATAATCAATTTTTATATCAAATTAGAAAAGAAAATAACCGTAATAATGCAAATATTATTATACTTGGTACATCTGGTTCAGGAAAAAGTACCGCTGCTAAACTACTTCTTAGAACTCATTTAAGAAATGGTTTAAAATGTGTATGTATTGACCCTGAAGGTGAACTTGGTGAAATGGTTAATATGATGAAAGGTGATTTCCTAGACCTTGGTAAGGGTGGAGATTTTGGTATGATAAATCCACTTGAAATCGTTGTGGATGTTGATGAAACTGAAATAGAACAGGGACTTGGCTATACAGTTCTTACAAGAACTCTTCAACAATTAAAGGCCTTTATGAAATATTATAATCCTTCAATCGAGGAGGATGTATTAACGTTATTTAGTGAAATAGTTCAAGATACTTATAAAAGATATAAGATAGATTATGAAACGGATTTTACTAAACTTACAAGTGCAGATTTCCCTACATTTGATGATGTATATGCCACTATAAAAGGAAGACTTTTATCAATGACTGATGCAACAAGAGAAAGAGATGTAATGGAAAGACTTGAACTTAAAATAAGACCTTTAATTAAGGAATTAAGGTATTATTTTACAGGTCATACAACACTTCAAATTAATAGTGATTTCATTGTATTTAATATAAAAGAGATAATGAATAGTGATGAAAATATTAAAAATGCTTTATTCTTTAACATATTAAAATATGCTTGGGGACTATGTCTTGATAAAGATATTAATACTGTAATGATGGTTGATGAAGCTCACGTGCTACTATCTAACCATAATGAACTTGGTGCTGAATTCTTATCGCAAATTCAAAGAAGAGCGAGAAAATATAATACAGGAACTATTGTTATCACTCAACAACCAACCGATTTTGCTGCACCAAACTTAATAATGCACGGTAAAGCAATATTTGATAATGCCTCAAGTTATTTAATTATGAACTTAAGAAAACAAGCTGTTGATGATCTTTCTAAACTAATTGATTTAAATGAAACTGAAATCGAAAGAATAAAATACTATAATCAAGGTGAAGGACTCCTTATATGTGGTAATAGACGTATGAATATGACTGTTATTGCTACTCAAGAAGAACTTGATTCATTTGGTTCTGGCGGTGGTTACTAAAAGCCTTTACAGAGGCTTTTTTTAATGGTATCACAGTTTCTGTGATGACTTTAAATATACTAATAAGTATTCTTTGTAATTAAGATATTGATAAACAATATTAACTTTTTTAAAAAATCATTAATAACTTATAACGGGTTAAAGAAAAACTATCCACGTTATAGAAATTTTCCTAATTTTAATGAAAGTTTAGTAAAGTTTAATATGTTTTATGAAAATATAAGTAATAACATAAATATGCGTAGATAAATTGTTGTAGCAACAGTTGTTTTTATGATATAATTTTTATATTGATAGGTGGTGATTTTCTTGGATAATAATGAAGATATAAATCAAATTAATGATGAAGAAACATTATATGATGAAGTGGATTTACCCGAGGAAGTTTCTACTGAAAACTATGATGATGAAGGTGCTTATCAAGCAAGTAGTAATAGAGTAAATAGAAATCAAAAAAATATTGAAGCAAATAAAAAAGTAAGTAAGATGGCTACTCAGGCTGCAGGTAATTATTTTGGTGGTCCTATTGGAGGCAAAGTAGTTAATGCTATAAATAATAC
>DJOC01000041.1:0-6170 GCA_002439555.1 Caryophanales bacterium UBA6448
ATAAAAACTTATACTTTTTTTTAAAAATAAAAAAGAATTTTACAAGTCATAATTACTTTGTAAAAATTCTTTTAAAGATGTCCTTCTTTCTTTAGAATAATTATTTTTTACTGCCATTATAAATGAAGATGGATCACCGATTATTGTAAGACTTTTTTTAGCACGTGATACGCCAGTATAAATAAGTTTATTATACAGCATAATTGAATAATCTTTACTAAGGGGCATAATAACATGTTCAAACTCACTACCCTGACTCTTATGAATAGTTATAGCATAAGCAAGGGTAATATTTTTTAAATCTTTTTTCTCATAAAAGACAAGATTACCATCAAAATCTATTGATATCTTAAGTTTACCATCCGTGTTTTTATAAATATTAGCTATTTTACCAATATCACCATTAAATACATTATTATCAGAATCATTTACAAGTTGTAATACTTTATCCCCTACTTTATAAGTTTTATCACCATACTTAACTTCGAATAAATTTCTTTCTTTATTATAAACTCTTTCTAAATATCTATTTAAATTGTCAATACCATTTATTCCCCTATACATTGGAGCAAGAACCTGCATTTTAGTTTCATCTATTCCCTTTGTTAAACCATAATTTGCACTTTTAATAACAGTTTCAAGTATTTTATCTTCACTTGTAATTATAAATGAATAATCATCCCTTTTAGAGGTAAAATCATCCTCGAGATTTTGGGTTTTAATATCTTTAGCTAAAAAAGGTATATAAGAGTTATCACTTTGTCTATAAATTGTAGATAACATATTAAAGGAAAATAAATCACTTTCAATTAAATCATGAAGTACAAGACCAGGTCCAACCGAAGGAAGTTGATAAACATCTCCGACTAAGACAAGTTTAATATTAGAGTTATATGCACAAAGAAGTGCTTTCATAAGAGATACATCAATCATTGAACATTCATCCACGATAACAAGTTTATGATAAAGCTTATTATGTTCATTAAATTCAAAAGAATCTTCATCTTTATGCCATTTTAAGAGTCTATGAATTGTTTGAGCACCAAGACCTGTAGATATACTTAACTTTTTAGCCGCTTTACCTGTTGGAGCAAGTAAAATAATATTACTAGAAACCTGATCTTTTGTATATTTATTTTCTTTAATAAATAGTTTTACAATAGCATTTATTATAGTGGTTTTACCTGTACCAGGTCCCCCAGAAATAATTGAAATATTTTCTTTAATGCTATTTTCAATAGCTTTTATTTGTTCTGGTGAATACTCTTTACCAGTTTCTTTTTCAATAGCTTTTATCTTATCAGAAAGTGATGGATATTCCTTCTTTTTTTGTTTATCTATTAAATATAAATATCTTGCAATATCTTTTTCTTCGTCATAATATCTTTTTAAATAATATCTACTTCCTTCATTTATAATACTTTTTTCTTGGGTTAAAGAAGATAATATATTATCAAACTCTTCACTATCAAGATTTATTTCATAAATAGATCTTAAATATTTATATATGTCCTCTTTATAAGAATATGTGCATCCTTCATTAAAGGATATATCAACAAAAGTATTTAAAAGGCATTCTTTACATCTTAAAGGATCATTTTTAGATATATTTCTTTTATATAAATCATCTAATAATTTAAAATCAAATATATCTTTCATTAAGTATAAATTACCTTCGATTATTGGTGTAATATCTGTATAATGTTTGTTTATCGCTTTTGCGGCTTGTTCGTAAGAAAAGCCATAAGAAGTAAGCTTTTTTATTATCTCATCATCTTTTTCATATTTAATTAAACTTCCATATATCTTCGAAGCATTTAATGTATTCATTCCCTTTATTTTAAGTAAATTATTAATATCTTCCTTAATAATTTTAATTGAATTTACACCATAAGTATCCACAATTTTCTTGGCAAGTGCTTTAGAGCAACCTTCGACAAAGGGACTTTCAAAAAACTTAATTATTTCCTCTTCACTTGTTGGCATAACAACATTTAATCTATAACCAGAAAATTGCCAAGAATATTTAGGATGATTTAAAGTATTACCGTAAACCTTATATTTAACATCAAGTCTAACATTAGGTAAAACTCCCGTTACATGAATTAAATGAGACATTCTTTCTTTGACAAAATTATCATCAGTTTTCTCAACCTTAAAAAGAGCAACAACAAAGTTACTTTCTTTATTTTCATAAATAATCTTTTTAAATTTACCTATTATATACTTTTCCATTAAACTATTAAATTATATATTTCTCCCTTTTCTAATTTTTTATTTGTATAAACCATTAAATAATTTGAGGTATGACCTTTAGAACCAGATTCATTTGTCTCTTCGATTAAAACATCAAGTTTTTTACCCTTAAATTTATCATAATATGATTTTTCTAATTTTTCAGATAATTCAAGTAGTCTTTTTACTCTTTCGTGCTTAACACTCTCAGGTACTTTTCCATCCATCATACTAGCCTTTGTTCCTTTTCTTTCAGAATATGGGAAAGAATGAATTTTTGAAAAGTTAACTTTCTTGCATGTTTCCATAGTTTCTAAAAACATTTCTTCAGTTTCACCGGGAAATCCTACGATTATATCTGTAGTAATTGAAATATCTGGTCTTACACTTCTTATCCTCTCTATTTTATCAAAGAAATATTTTAAATCATATTTTCTATTCATTAATTTCAAGATACTATCACTTCCTGACTGAAGGGGAATATGAATATGATCACATATTTTATTATTATTTTTAAGTTCCTTAATAAACTTATCATTTATTTGGGTAATTTCAATACTTGATTGTCTTATTCTTTCTATGCCATTTATCTTACTCATTTCGCGTATTAAATCAGTTAAATCTTTATTATTAGACTCATAACCTCCGGTATCAATACCTGTTAAAACAATTTCTTTATAACCATTATTTGCAAGGCTTTCTACTTCCTTTAAAACTAAAGAAAAGTCTTTGCTTCTTTTTTTGCCTCTTACAAAAGGTATAACGCAGTATGAACAAAAGTTATCACAACCATCTTCGATTTTAATATATGCTCTTGTGTGGTCTGATACATCAACCTCCATATTTTCAAACGGTAAATCACGCGTTTTAGCTACATACTCTACTGGAGTTTTATCATCAAGATATTTTTCAATAATACTAACAATATTACTCTTATTAATATTACCCATTAAAATATTGATACCTAAATCATCATATTTAGTTTTATCGTTTTGTACAGAACATCCACATACCACTAAAATGGCATTAGGATTTTCTCTTTTAAGTCTACGTACCTCTTTTAAACTTTTTTTATCTGAGGTATCAGTAACTGTACAGGTATTTAAAATCAAAATATCGCACTTTTCATTTAAATCGCAAAAAGAAAACCCGTTTTTAACTAAGGCTTCCTTCATAAAATTGCTTTCATAACTATTTACTTTACATCCAAGTGTAATTATATTAAATTTCATATATCCCCCTTAATTTAATGATTTTGAAAGTTCTTTTAAAGTTTTTAAAAACTCTTCTTCCTTTCTTAAACTCATTAAATGAACTTCCATTTTTATTGGCTCACTTTTCTTTACATTGATTAAATTATTTAAATCTACAGTCTTAACAAGTACATCACCATTTTTTTCCTCATTTAAATAATTTAGTTCATATTGCCCAGTATTTGATAAAAGTTCATCATAACTTATAATAGCTTTTTCTTCCTCTTCTTTTTCATAAGGTGTAAAATCTATTGGCTTAATATTTTTTAAGGCAGTTGCTATTTCATTTAATTCTGGATCTTTTACATTTTTATTTTTATTGACATTTTCAATCTCATTTAAAACTAAATTATCAGTAAGTTCATCAACCTCATTACTGTTTATCTTTATAAAATAAATTAAAGATACCACAAGTATTATTAAAAATACCACAGTAAAGAAAAATACATAATCTATAAATGCTAAACTTTTTAAAAATGAAATAATATCATTTAACATAAAATCACTTCTTTCATAAAAATATTGTAGCAATAATTAGATAAAATTTAAAGTATTTTTTTAATATTTTTAATTTATAGATGTAAAGAGTGTAAAGTTATAGTTTTATCTAAATTGTTTTTATGCTATTAAAATATCAAACAAATTTCTTACAAATACCATAAGTATAAATTGATGTATTATGTTTATTTTGCAATTAAATTTATAGTTTCCATTTCTAGTCCTGCTTTCTCTTTTACTTCTTTAATAGTTTTTACACTTCCTAAAGTATCACACCAATCACAAGAGCCAAACTATCATTATTTTATCATCTTTAAATATTGCTGCTCTTATACCAATTTTAGGAGTTGGGAACCCTTCCTCATTTCCAAATAAATCATTTATTTTTTTAAAGGTAAATCAGTTTTATATTCCATAAGATAGCAAGCAACATCTCTTATTTCTCCATACTTTTCTTTATCAAATTTATTATTTGCATAAGCAAGACCATTTTGACTAAGTGATTGAAGTCTTACTACTAATTTTAAACATTCATCCATAATAAAATCCCATTTAGTAATTAAACAATACATGATAATTATAAATTAATCTGTAAAAAGATTTAACTTTACATATTTTATATTGTAAACTTATTTAATAATCTTTAAAAATAATTCTGTTGATGATATTATATTCTTAGAAAGAAGTGTGCTATTGTGAGTCAAACTTTATTATTAAAAATTCAAATTATAGTTTTAATTATTTACATAGTGTGTTTTATATTTAGCATTTTAAAAAGAAGTCTACTATTTTATAAAAGCATTAAGATTGATAAAAGTGATGAAAACAAATTCAAATATTTTAGGGACATTCTAAAAGATTATTCAATTAGTGAACTTGGTTATTTGTTTAACAAAAGAAATATTACTCAAATAAAAATGGCAGAACTTGAATACTTAAAAAATAAAAAATATATCTCTTTTGAAAAAGATGAAATAAATGTAATTAATAATGTTACCGTTAAGCAAGAACAATCTTACATTTTAAATCATTATAAATTTATAAATGATAAGGATTTTGATAAATACTATATAAAAGAAATTGAAAATTCCCTAAAACAAAAGAACTGCATAAAAAAATATTACTTTAAAGATAATCCTTTAACAACAATAATTTATTTTTTAGCTTTCATTATATTCGGAGGTATTTGGTTTTATTTTATTACAATACATAGTGATTATTTAAAGCTAGAAATTATATTATTTATTTTATTTTGGGTTATTAGTTTTATAATGATAAAATTTTCCTTAAAGGAATCAAGTTTAGTGAAGACTGAAAAAGGTAAAGAAATATATTTAAAACTCAAAGGATTAAAAAATTATCTTAAAGACTTTGGAAATTTCAATGATAAGTCTTTAAAAGAAATATCTCTTTGGAATGAATACATACTTTATGCTATTATTTTAAATGAAAGCAGTAGTTTATCAGGTGAAGCTAAAGAAGAACTCAATAAATTAATCAGTATTATTTATAAAAAATAGGATTTTTATTAATCCTACTTTTTATATGAAGCTTAATAAATTAAAGGTACTTTACTATTCTCATAGTTTTCTTCATTAACTTTATTTTCCACAAGATCTAAATATACTCTATAATATTCCATATATTTTTTATCTAAATAATCAAGTATTTCTTTTCCTGTTTTAAATGATGAATAATCTAGTTCTTCAAAAGTATATTCACTATCAAGTTCTACAATACTTTTCTTAATTTTATCTATTTCACTTAATATTAGTTTTATATAATTATTTGTATTTTCTGTAGTTTTATCATTCATTGAATCTAAAGCATAATCTTTTATTTGCTCCATTACATCTATTTTTGAAATATCACCACTTACTCTTGTAAGTATTGGTACTAAATATAACCTAAACTTTTTCACAAATTCATCTATATTTTTATAATCAATTTCTTTTTTACCACATAAATAATCAATTATGGATTGTCTTTCATTTTCTAAATAGGAAATAAGTTCATTTTTAGTTTGTTCATCTTTGCTATATTTAAGTATATTATTTAAAGTATCTAAATCTTTTAGAATTTCATAATTTAAATCAGTCTCTTCGTTATTTAATTTCTTAATCATACTAGAAATTAAATCTAATATATCATAATACTCCATATTTTTTTCAAAGTTACGATATA
>DJOC01000041.1:6294-11285 GCA_002439555.1 Caryophanales bacterium UBA6448
TTAACAAACCATTATTATATTCAATAACGATTGTATCAACCTTTTTACGAACGTCTTCCTTATCAAGACGGATGTAATCAATACTTAATATTTCTCTTGCAAGATCCAAAATATGTTCTGCTTCTTTTGAAAGTTTTGGTTTTCCCTCTTTATCTTTAGAGTCCTCAATTTGTTTTTGGGTATCTTTTTTCTGCTCTAAGTCAATAAATTCCTTTTTCACTGAGAAATTTGGAAATAATTTTGATATTAATTCATCACTAATCTTAGGACCTTTTAAAGTAAAAGCATTTACTTTCAAAATTGATAGAATTTCTTTATTAGCTAGTAAATTATTATTGGGTACACAACCTGCTGCATCTTCGTGTTTATAAACAGCATTTTTATAAGTAAAGTCAAGTGCTCTAGGCTCACCAAATAGATAAAAATTTTTATTATCATTTCTTTCAAAGTCTTTATATATTAAACTGAAAAATCTATATACATCATTTATAAAATTCACTAATTCTTTTTCATCATTGTAATTTAAAGTAAGATTAGAGTTTTCAAAGATATTTTTGGCTACACTATCGCCACTTAAATAAAGTCTTGAAAATAGCATAAAATCACAAGGCATTGTAATGTTATTTATTGGAAATTTCAAATTAAATGCACCTTGTTTTACTTTTAAAAGTTTATTATGAACAATCAAATTATTTATTATGGCATCAATTCGTGAATCATTTAAATAAAATGCTCTATTACGAAGTATTAAATCAATTCCATCAATTTCAACATTTAAATCAAGTTTTGAACTATCACTTTCAATAATATTTTTAAAGGCATTACTACATATATTTTTAATTCCTTTTGGAATAGTTAGTTCATAATATGTACTATGAATATAAACTTTTCCATTATCATCAGATACTTCCATAAAATTTATATAAGGATATTCAAATGATGTATCGATAGATGGTCCAACTACTTTAAGTTTATTATCACTTAAAGTTTCATAGTTATCAAGCATTTCTTTAAAAAAATACGTATTCATATAATTATATGCAATTAAAATATTATTTATATTTGTGGAAAATCCCGTACATCTACATATATTAGATTTACATATTATACTATTTGTAGTTACATTATATTCCCATTCAAGTGGTAATATTTCAATTACTGTATCATCAGGAGAAATAATAAATTTACGCACCCCATCTGTATATTCTTTTAAAGAAAATACTTTACTAAGAATTAAAACATTTCTAACTTTACCAGTTTCTGTAAGTTTTTTACTTGAAACGTTTTTTATCTCCTTTAAAGGATAAGTACCAAGTTCAATACTATTTAAATCTCCATTATTAGTTCTATATCTTTCTATAAACGGAATAAGTGATGCGCTAGATTTTATAACTGGTCTAATAGTTATATCTAAATGACAGTTATTTTTATCAAGAGTATCATTTTTATTTACAATAGCAGTGTCAGATACATAGTAATAAGAATTATATGTATTTCCTGCAAAAGCGGAGCTTTTTGCATCACCAAATTTCTTAGATTCTTTTAACCAAGAATATTTATAAACATCATCTTCAGTTAAAAAAGTCATATATATTCTATTCATATCTTACACCCTTTACTATAACAATTATATAAAAAAAGCAGTTACATTGCAAGTAACCACTTAGTATATTTTAGGTATTAAATTTCTTTCATAAATATTTTGTTTTTGCTTTTCATCATAAAGTCTTAAATAAATTCCATAATATTTTATAAATAAACTATCTAAATAATCAATTATTTCATTTCCTGTATTAAATCTCGAATAATCAATATTTTCAAAAGAGTAATTACTATCAAGTTCTAAAATACTTTGTTTAATTTTATCAATTTCAGTTAAGATAACCCTTATATAATTATTTTTATTTTCTAAAGATTTATTATTCATTTCATTTATAGCATAATTTTTAATTTGCTCAATTACATCTATTTTTGATACATTACCACTTACTTTTGTAAGAATTGGTACTAAAAATATTCTAAATCTTTTAATAAAATCATTTATATTTTTATAATCAAGTTCTTTTTTTCCTAATAAATAATCTGTTATAGACTTTCTTTCACTTTCTAAATAAAAAATAAGTTCTTCTTTAGTTTGATCATCATCACTATATTTTAAAATAATATTTAATGTATTAATATCATTTAGAATCTCATAATTTAATTCTATTTCTTCATCATTAAGTTTTTTAATCATATTATCTATTAAATCTAAAATATCATAATATTCAATATTTTTTTCAAAGTTATGGTATAAAGTATCTCTTAAATTTTCTAATTTTATAACTGTATTTGTATAAAGTACATTATTCGTAGATAATGACAAACCTTTTGTTTCTTTAGAATAAAGGTTATTATATTCATCAATTATTTCATCTACTTTTTCGCGTACATTTTCTTTATCAATTCCAATGTAATCAATACTTATTATTTCTTTAGCTAAATCTAAAATATGCTGTGCCTCTTTTGAAAGTGAGGATTCCTCGTTTACTTTAGAGATTTCTTTTTGTGGTTCATCATCAGGAGTATGAATAAGATTAAAATTAATGCCAACTATTTTCTCAACTTTTTCTATGTTTATTTCAGGTCCATCTAAAGTAATGTCAGCTAATCCTATTTGTTCAAATAGATTATTTGCCTCAAAATTATAATCCTTATTATCTAAAGATACGCAATTATAAGCTGCTTTTTTATAACCAAAATAGATATGATTACCTTTTAAAGCATTTTTCTTAAGTAAATCCGCTACTTTTTTTATATCGTTTAAAAATAAAAGTAATTCTTTTTCATATGTATAACTAATAGTTAAATTAGAGCCCTTTAATAAATTGTGGCCTATAACATCACCAGATAAAAATAACGAAGTAAAGTAATTTAAATCACATTTTAAACTTACATTATCTATATAACCACCAATGCAAATCATTGGACCTTCTAAGTCTACATTTATAGAGTCAATAGTCAAATTATGAATTTTTGAATTTATTCCTAGTGAAGCAAAATCAAATGCGTGAATATGAATTCTTTTATTATCGCCTTTAATAGTTATATTAAATATAGGATTATGTTTATAACTATTTTTAAAAGTATACTGCAAAGAATTTATACTTATTAAAGTCACATTTTCACCAATATTTATATTATATTCATTTTCATTGTGTGAATATAGTTTTCCTTCGTTATCCATATCAATATCATAATCGTATGGTAAATACATTTCACTAGAATCTTTTTTCATTACTAAATTAACAGATTTAGTTAAACTTATTAAATTTATTTTAAGAATATCTCTAATTAAATATTGATTCATAAAATTATAGCCATATTTTTGAAAATCATTAATTCCTATTTTAGTGTAAAACGCTGTGATGATGTCTTTTGAAACTAAACAGTTCGACGCTTCATCATAATACCAAATAAGAGGATTAACTTTAACAAATATATCTTTATTCTTTATATAAACATACTCTTCATTATTAAACATAACAGTATGGCAAGGTGTAACATTGTCACCAATCGGAATATTATAAACACTCCAATTAAAATCAAGTTTTTTTAAAGAAGCAATAAGTCTGTTATCTGTAACTATTTCTGTGGGATAACTTCCTAAAACTACTTCATCATTACTAATTAACGTTGCATTTTGCCTTATAAGTTCACTCATTAAACCATCAGTTTTTAAAACTGGTCTAATGCCATAATAATTTTTAATATTATAATTTCTTATACTATCGCTTATGTTTTGCTTTTTATTTAGACTTTCATAAGTAGTTAAATACGAATTATTTTCTCCATATAAATATTCAGTGAAATTTGTTTGAAATGCGCCTATTCCTTTTTCTCTAAAAACATTTAATTTATGTGGCATTTCTATTTCTGGTTCTGAAATAAATGTTAAGTATACTCCATTATTTACTGCCTTTTCTTCCATAATATTCCTTTCTTATTTTAATATTCTTTTTCTTACTAAAGGTTTAGATAAGTTTTCTTCACTATTTAAAGTAAAATTACTTTCTAAAACACTTTCATTTTGTAACTCATTTAATTTAGATAACGCTTTATTAAGCTCTTCTTCATAAGTTTTAATAAGCTCATTATCATCATTAATATTTTGCTTTAAACTTAAGTAACTTTCTTTTATTTTTTTTACTTTTTTAGATTCAGCTACCATTTTATCTAAATTAGCTGAAAATATAACTCCAGATATTAAACTTGGTAAAATATTTCCTGTAGCTAAACCACTAATTATTAATATAAAAAACATTATATTTAAAATGCAAAGAGTAATGATTTCAATTAATGGACTTATTTTTTTAGATTTTTCACTTTTTAAAAGTTTTTCATCTTTGCAAAGTTTTTCCTTATAATATTCAAGCATATTTCTTGCTATTTTAACATTATTTTCTAATTCTCTACTCATTTTAATAACCTCATTTTATAGCTTTCTTTTATATTTTTTCTTGCACTTTTAAATTTAATACTAAAATATAACTTATAAAGTTCTATCAAAATATCATCAACATATTTAATAATTTCATTACTTTCCATATTGCTATAGTCAATATTAATCTTATCAATAATATCGTGAACTTCAAGATTTGATGGATTAATATCTAATATTTCATTTTTTATTTTATTAATTTCTAATAATGCAGTAGATAAATAGTTTTTAATTGGTTCCTTATAATTGATTTGCATTTGCATATTTGAATAATCCCTTATTACACTTAGTATTTCTTCCCTATTTAAATAATTTCTTATGCTAAGTAAAGTTATATTTAAATATGTTCTAATACTTAATATGAATTTATCTATATCTTCATAAGGTTTATTTTCCCCAGTAAGAAGATAATTCTCTAATTTTTGTTTTTCACTTTCTAAATAACTTTTTAAATCATTAGTTATTTTTGGAGGAGCAAAAGGAACTATATTTTTTGATAAAAAGTAAAAAT
>DJOC01000041.1:11375-15132 GCA_002439555.1 Caryophanales bacterium UBA6448
TTCATCAAGCATATCAAAAACATCCATATTTTTTTCAAAGTTTTGATATAGGCTATCCTTTAATTCATTAAGTTTTATTAAAAGATTTGTATAAAGTCCTTCCTCACTTTGAAGGGATAAACCACCTTTTAAATTCGCTAACTCTTCATTATATTTAATTAATATTTCATTAATCTTATTTTTAACATCATTTTTATCAAGTCCAAAATAATCAATAGATAATATTTCTTCGATTATGTCATCGGCAATTAAAGTTGTTTTATTTGTTTCTTGCTTTTCTTCGGTTTGGTCTTGTCCTTTAGTTTCCTTTAATTCATCACTTGTAAAATTTACATTATCATTTTTAAGCATTTTTATTATTTTATATTGAGCTCCAATAGAAAGTTCAGGTCCACTTAAGGTTATATCTATATCTTTTAAAGAGGCTTCTTTTGTAAAATTAAACAAGGAGTATTCCCAAGTTTCATTATTGAATTTAAATCTAGCAACCTCTCCTATAAATTCCCCAGTTTGAAAATCTCTTATTTTTGCTCTTTTTGTATCTAATTTTCTATCTAGTTCACAAAAACTTTTAATAAATGATAAAAGTTCTTCTTCATTTTTATAGTAAATTGTTAAATGACTATTTTTATCATAAATACATTTGAATCCAAGATATCCTATATTAATTAAAGCTTTAATTAATCCTATATTACAAGGTATTTGGACATTATTTATTGAAGACAAAGTATTTACTAAATCATAATATATCAAAGCGTTGCTAAAGTTTTTTGCAAATACAAGAGAATTTATTTTACCATTTGTTATATTTACCAATTTATATAACTTATTTACTGAATCAGGAATAAAAATATCATATAAAAAATCATTTTCAAGCTCAGTATCTGTATATAAATAGTTTTTTGTATTTATTCCGATTGTGCCTACTTCACTTGGAATATTTATTTTTATTAAAATTTTGGGTTTTTCTAAAACTATTTTACCATTTTCGTAGCTAATATGTACTTTTCTTATCTTTTTTGGAAGTTGAATTTCATTAAGAGTTCCTCCGAAAATTTTATAAATTGCATTAAATGTAACTGTTCTGTCAACATTATGAATATCTAGAATTTTTGGTAATATTTTTTCATTTAAATAATCATTAATTAAAGAAATATCAAAATGCAGTTTTTCAAGCATTTTCATAACAGTACTTCTTGTATAAGTGGTATCAATACAAGTAAAATACTTGCCATTATTGCAAGTCCACTCTAAAGGAACTAAACTATAAAAGTCTTTACCATCAAAAATAATGTCATCAGGTAAGTCATGAACTTCATATTTTTCTTCATTATTTGATTCTGCCTTTTTCTTCTTTTTGGTGTTAATTGTATCTAATTTAGGTATTAAGGAAATATGTTCACGTGTTAATTTATTTACTAAGATTTTATCTTTGATTAATCTTTTTTCAACCCCAAAAAAATATTTATTATTTTCAAATTTTAAAGTACTTTTAAATTTTTCTAGGTTACCTTCAATATGCATTGTAAGAAGACCATGTTCATCAAAATCTAAATATAATTTATCCATATATCCCCCTTTTGGTAAGGTATATTCTACCACATATAAAGAAAAAAAGAAAGATTATAATTTTATCTTATAACTTTCCCTTTTTAGTACTAAATTATTTTGATATTTAACCTCTAAATATAACTTATACAATCTATTAAATACATCATTTACATATTTTACTATTTCATAACTATCAAGATTTTCAAAACTCATTTTTAACATATTGAGTATCTCATCAACATTAGCATTCTCATCAATATTTAATATTTCATTTTTAGTTTTATCTATTTCACACAACAAAATTGACAAATAATTTTTAATTGGTTCCTCATAATTAATTTGCATTTGCATATTTGTATAATCCTTTATTACACTAAGGATTTCTTCCCTATTTAAATAGTTTCTTATACTTAATAAAGTTACATTTAAATATGTTCTTATACTTAATATAAATTTATCCATATCTTCATAAGGCTTATTTTCTCCGGTAAGAAGATAACTTTCTAGTTTTTGTTTTTCACATTCTAAGTAATTTCTTAAATCATCTGTTATATTTTCAAGAACAAACGGAAGTATATTTTTTGATAAATAGTAGAAGTCTTCCTCTAAAGAGGTATTGATAATTACTTCTTCACCATTTAAAATGCTTATTAAAATATTTACTTCATCAAGCATATCATATGTATCAATGTTTTTTTCAAATTTTTGATATAGACTATCTTTTAACTCATTAAGTTTTATTAAAAGATCAGTATAAAGTCCTTCCTCATTTTGAAGGGATAATCCATTTTTTAAATTATCTAAATCTTCATTATATTTATCAATAATTGATTTAAGCTTATCATTTACTTCTTCTTTATTAATGCCAAAATAGTCTATAGATTTTATTTCTGCGATTATATCATCTGCAATTAAAGTAGTTTTATTTACCTTTTCTTTAACTTTTTCATTTTTCTCTTCTTCATTTTCATCATTTCTTATCCTATTATTTATAGGGTTTCCAAAACTAAAAGTTACGTTATCATTATGCAAAATTCCTTTTATTTTATTTTGAATTCCACGTGAAAGTTCTGGCCCACATAACGTTATGTTAATATCAGATAGTGATGCTTCTTTATCAAAATTATATATACTATAAAATTTTTTACCATAATAATTAAATTCTACCGTACTATTTACTTTAAGATTAACCATACTTTTTTTGTGCATTACTTTTTGATTTAATATATTTAGTTTTTTATCTATTAAGCTAATTTCTTTTATAAATTCTAAAAGTTCCTCTTCATCCTTATAGTTTATGACAAGCATACTATTTTTATCATATATATATTTAAAATGTGAAACTACTGATAAATTAAACACACACATCATTAAAGCTATATTGCAAGGAATTTGTAATTTATTAACACAATTAAACGGAGAGAAAAAAATGCCATCACAATAACTACCACTTTCAAAGTTTACACCAAAAATAATAGAGTTAATTTTACCATGTCTAAGGTGTAATAATCTTCCCATATCATCAACTTTATTTGGGAAATAAATATCATATAAAAAATCTTTTTCAAGTGAAGCATCTTCATATGCACAGTTTAGCATTTTAACACTTTCTGGTATAGTTATTTTTATTAATGTAATTGGCTTTTCTAAAATTATTTTATCTTTGCTATATTTAATATCAATTTTTCTAACCTGTTTTGGTAAAATTATATTCTCGAGTGTTCCCATAAATACCTGACAATTTGCTTCATAAATCATTTTTCTATCAACATTTTTAACCTCAAAAAGTTTAGGTAATATTTTTTCATTTAGATAATCATTTAAGGTAGATTTTTCTCTATAAAGCTCCTCTTGATTAAATAAGTTTTCAACAGTACTTCTGGTATAAGCAGAATTTTTACAAACAAAATTGTTTTCTCCTTTATAAACCCACTCTAAAGGAACTAATTTATAAAAGTTTTTACCATCGAATGTTATGTCAACAGGTAAGTCACAAGTCTCATATTTTTCTTCATTAGTGGGCTCAACTTTTTCTTTCTTTTTAGAGTTAATTGTCTCTACTCTAGGTATTAAATAAATATGTTCATAGAGTTTTTCGATTTCTTTTCTATTTTCAATTAATTTTTTTTCAAAACCAAAAAATAATTTACCATCTTTGTTTTGAATAGTTTTAATAAATTTTTGAATATCTCCCTCAATATGCATT
>DJOC01000041.1:15296-27699 GCA_002439555.1 Caryophanales bacterium UBA6448
TTAAAATATGATAAGATATTTTTAAGGAAGTGAAAGTGTGAAAAAATTTTTTATAACATTACTTTGTATTGGTCTTATAGTCGGAGGCTATATTGGAGTAAAAAAATATCGTGCAGCCAAAGTTGAGGAAAGAAGAATCGAAGAAGCAAAAAAAGGATGGTATGTAGAAATTCTTACTGATTATATTAATATTAGAGATCAAGCAGATAGATACTCTAACATACTTGGGCAAGTTAAAAAAGGTGGCATTTATAAAGTAATTAAATATAGTTTAAAAGATCCTAACCTATACTGGTATTATGTACAGCTTCCCGAAGGTAAACGTGGATGGATTGCTAATAACACTTCAGGAACATATTTAAAAGACTGGAATAATCCCGAAGATATTGCTACACCAATTATTAAATTCAAAGAAAACGTTTATAAAGTAGTAAGTATTAATGATATTAATTATAATCATTTAGAGCCTTGGGATGATAAAGATGATTATAAAATAACTCATGTTGTTTATCACGAAGTTGATGAGTTAAGAGGTATTGACCAATACTGGATTAAATATACAATAACTGATGCCTCAGGAAAATATTCCTCAAAAACACAAAAAATTGAATTTGAAAATAAACCATCTGAAGATGAAGTAACATCATTTGCGTATTATGATCCAGATTAAACTTAAGTATTTTGCTTAAGTTTTTTTGTAAAATAAAAAAGCTTATACATTCATATAAACTTTAATATTAATCTTTTAAAGTACCTATAGGAACAACTAATACACCATTTTGTGTTACATAAGCCATATCTGTACCTGTAATAACCATCAAAAGTTTTGGTTTAATTTTCATTTCACTGCTTTCATTTATAAGTTTATTTAATTCAAGTAAATGTTTTTCTGCTTCATCAATTCGATTACCACTTAACTTAACCTCTACAAGAGCATAAGAACCATCATCATAGTGGATTACATTGTCACATTCCAGTCCGTATCTATCACGATAATGTTGAAGATGTCCTCCATACTTTCTGGCATAAATACTTAAATCTCTATTAACAAGGTTTTCAAATAAAAGGCCAAATGTATTTATATCAAGCATAAGTTCACTTGTAGAACATCCTAGGGCAGCAACGGCTAAAGAAGGATCAACAAAAGACTTTTTTGGAGATGTTCTAATAGCGGTTTTACTACGAATATTTGGATTCCACGCTTCAATTTCCTCGATAATATATAATCTTTTAAATATGTTAATATAAGATTTTATTGTTGTTTCAGATACATCAAAAGCATTTGATTTTATATCATCATATAATGCCTGATCAGAATCCATTGTAGAATCTTGCCTAGCATAGCATTTTAAAATATTTCGGGCTAAATTAGGATCTCTTTTAACTTTATCTATATTTGAAATGTCACTGTCGCAAAGTAAATCTATATAATTTTTAGGTGTTTTTAAAGCTAAATTTTCCGGTAATTTTATTGAATTAGGCCAACCACCACGACATAATACATAAGCAATTTTTTCATAGGTCAAATCAGTTTTTATTCCATCAATATTTTTATTGCCATTCATAAGTTCTTGTAAAGAGATTTTACCATTAGAATCGCCTGACTCATATAAGCTCATCGGTTTCATATCAATATTTGCAAATCTACCTACACCACTATGAAGATTAGGAAACTCCTTTGGTGTTGCTGACCCAGTCAAAATATATTCACCAAATAGTCCACTACTATCAACTGAATATCTTACTGCATTCCAAAGAATGGGTGCAACTTGCCATTCATCAATTAGTCTTGGCTTATCACCCTGTAATAGTAATGAAGGTTTAGTATTAGCAAGTTCGATATAATTACTCTGTAAATCGGGGTTTTGCATTTCTAAAACACTTTTTGCATATTGTTTAGCACTTGTAGTTTTCCCACACCACTTTGGTCCACGAATTTGTACTGCACCACATACCTTTAATTGTTCACTTATTTCATCATCAATAATTCTTTTAACATATTCCATAATTTTTCTCCTTAGATATTATCAATATACCACATTTTATACATTTTGTAAATCTTATTGACTAGATTTGTGGCGTTTTGTTGACTCGATTTGTGGCATTTTGTTGACTAAATTTGTGGTAAAAATAAAAAGTTCTTTTCAGAACTTTCTAAATAAATTACTATGTGATCCAGTTTCAACTAGAATAAGTATTAGTCTATTGTTATCATATTTATAAATTAATAGCCAATCTGGTTCAATATGACATTCATAGCAATCCTTATAATACCTATCATTAATTAATAAATGATTTTTATATCTTAAATCCAATGTTTCACAATTGATAAGCTTATTAATTAACGTCTTAAGTTTAGTTAAATCCTTACCTTGTTTATAAACTTTTTTAATGCTTTATTAAAAGATTTTGTACTGACAACTTTATACGTCCCATTCTCATAATCAATTATCAAATATATCTTTCATTAAATCTTCAGCGCTGCTATATGCTTTCGGATTAACTTTTCCTTTAATAATTTTGTCAGTCTCTTTTAAAGCTTTTTTAAGTTTATGATTAGGTACTCTATTCGTAACTTCAAAAGGAATTCCATTATGTTTCACAATTTGCTTTAAATAGATATTAATTGCGGTAGTCATATTTAAACCAAGTTCATTTAAAACTTTACTTGCTTCCTTTTTAGTTTCAGCATTAACATTGACATTAAGCGTACTAGTTATAGAGCTCATTTAATCATCTCCTTCCATAAAAATAATATCATATAACCTTTATAGTGTCAACATACTATCATTATTGTTTTTATTATATTTCATTCCAAATAAAAAAAGCCCTTGTGGGCCTTAAAAGTTTAGCAAACACAATCTACATAACAATCAGTTAAACATCTAATACAGCATAGACAGCTACAATCCATTGTGAAGAATGAATTAGTAGAAACATATGGATTTAGTGATGTTTCATCCGGATTAGTTACTAGAACTCTAAAAGTACAACAATTGCCCTCGATTTTCTCTACTCTAAATACAGTTGAACAAGTATCACTTGTAGTTCCTGCCCCGCATACTGTTGCTTCTTTAGCTACTGGCATTGACCAAGGTTGTCCATTTGCACAGCAAGTATATAGCATTACTGGTCTTGTATTACAAATAAGGCAATTTGCTCCACCACCTAGCATAGGTCTATCGCATGTATCTAAACAGTTCTCTGGGCAAGCATTTTCCTGAAGTACTAATATAACTGATAGTATTTCATTTATGCAGTTTCCATTTTTATTTGTGCTATTCATAAATAATCACCCTCTCTTTTACTTTCATTATAATTTATGTGAAAAAACAAAAAATGTGATTTACATAACTACCTAATTTTGATAAAATTATTATTGGAGGAAATATGTTAAATAATATTTATGTACAATATGCTATTATAGCAATAATTATTACCCTTATCGTTTTAGTGGTTTTAAAATTAAGAAAGAAAAACTTTAATATCGAAGCAAATAAACTTATCACTTATCTTGGTGGTAAAGATAACATAATAAATGCCGAAGCAAATATGAGTAGATTTAAAGTCATTTTAAAGGATACTAAACTTGTAGATAAGGAAGGTATTCAAAAACTTGGTGCTCAAGGTATCGTTGAAATTGATAATCAATTAAAAATAATTTTTGGAAAAGATGCCAAAGCTCTAAAAAAATATATTAGCGAAATTGTCTAATATATTTTTTTATACTTTTTCAATGTTTTTAATATCCTTAATCGGTAGTTTTTCACCCTTTAAGGTTAATAAATAAGTACTTGTTTTACCTACGATGACGCATTCTTTAACATCATCATCAAAATAAATTCGACATCTTGATTTATAAACAAAGTCCTTTGCTGAAAATATTTTATTTATTTTACTAACTATACTTTCATTTGAACTTGCCCCTGGAATAGACATCTTGCCATAAAAACGATCTTGTGAATTATTTAATTTTTTCTTAATTTCAAATGCTGATACACTTGGTAAATTATCCATTTAAATCACCCACTATAATATATGATATTTTTTTAAATTTAGACAATAATAATAGTATGAAACATATAAAAAGAAATATTTTAATATCTATATTTTTATTAATGATTATAAGTGTAATAAATATTTATAATGCCAAGTACTTAAATAGTCTATATACAAATTATTATATCAAATCTATTATTTGGTATGTTTTAGGATTTATAACTTTCTTTTTTATAACTAAAATTAATACTAAAAAAATATTTAATATAAGTTTTATTTTATATATTATTAATATTATTTTACTTATATTAACTTTAATTATTGGTAAAGAAATAAATGGTTCTAAAGGCTGGCTTAAAATAGGAAGTCTTTCTTTTCAACCAAGTGAATTTATGAAGCTTACCCTTACCCTATTTTTAATTGAGATTTCCCTTATCAAAGAAAAAAATAGTAAAAATATTTTAAAATTACTAATCATTACTTTTATTCCCTCATTACTGGTATTTTTAGAACCTGATACGGGAGCCATAATATTTTATATCATAACTTTCTTAACAATATTATTTTCAAAAAATATTAATAAGAAATATAAAGTAATTTTAGGTATAAGTTTATTTCTTATTTTTATATTTGGGATTTATTTAATTAAAAATCCTTTGCTTATTGAAAATATCTTTGGTAATGAAAACTATCGTATAAAAAGAATATTAAATTATAAAGAAAGCTATCAAATAGATATGGCACTTACAAATATTTATAGCACGCCTTTTATAAGAAATGGTTTTAATAAAATACTTCTTTATTTACCCGAAGGTGTAACTGATTTTATACTAGATTTTACAATTGGTAATTTTGGATTTATCAGTTTGTATATTATCTTGCTTTTATATTTAAATATTATTTTTAACCTATGTAAGCTTATTAAAAGTTCTAATGACAAAAAAACTAATTACTTAATAATTAGCTTTATCATTATGTTTTTTATTAATATTGCAATTAATGTTTCTATGAATCTTGGTGCTTTTCCAATTATCGGTATAACGCTTCCTTTTCTATCTTATGGTGGCAGTAGCCTGCTTTTTTATTTTATATTTGTTGGTCTTATTTTTTCTTTAGTTAATAAGGATATTTAGGAGTGTAGTATGAATATGAATAGTTTCCTGATGGATAATATGGATTAAATCCCATATTTGGCGTCGCATTTATAATTGGTCTAGGTCTAGTAAGTCCCACTGCTGCTCCTCCGGCAAGGCCTCCGAGTAAGAACGGAACAAAAAATTGTCTATCAGAATTTAAGTATGTTGGATATATTTTTTTATATGGATACATTTAAAACCCATCCTTTCTATAGTAAAATATGTAAATAATCAAAACTAATAAGTGATATAGCCTAATTTATTTAATCTATCATAAAATTATAATATAATGATTAAAAATTTTCCCCCAAACTATGATCCAAATTTATTTTCAATGGTTGCCGCGATTGCGGGTGCAGTTGTTGTCGGAGATTTTGATGACTATGAACTCAATTCTATCGGTAACTGGATAATTTTATTTGGCCAATACCTTTTGACATTTGCTGCTCAACAATAACTAATAGAGCAAAGAATCGAAGGCCATAACATTAATATAAATTCTAGAAAAGCTAAAATGGGAGGTAGTCCTTATTCGAATGACAAAAGTAATTTAAATCAGCAATACGAAATAGATTATCTTTTAAAAGCCGTTAAAATAATCGAGGAAAAACTAAATGAAATCAAATAAAAAATATAGTAATTTATACTACATTTTTTCTAATTAATCTTTGATATGTGTCATCATAAACAAAAGCTTCAGTATTTTCAAACACTTTATAAAGTCTAGTTATATAATCACCAATAAACTTTGATGCTTCATTATTATTGCCTATCATGTAAAGTGTAAAGTGTTCCGCGATAAATTCCCCAGGGTTTTTAAGTGAGTAACTTGAATAATTTTGAAATCTTTTTTTCATCAAAAGATCTACATTTGTCATAAAATGTTCATTATAAGGCAAGAATAAAATGTTAGATAATATATGACCAATTTCATGAAATACTACTCCCTTTATATTGTATGCATTAAAAGTATTTTTTGATTTTCCTTGATATATTTTTTGATAAAGTTTAGCATAGGAATATAACTCATTAATAGATATTGATTCAAAATATGATTTACCATATGAAAGCCTTTCTTCATAACTTAGCTCACTATTCACATATGGATTTAAAATATTTTTATTAGGTACTTCATCTGCAAACGCAAAAACTTTAAAATATAGTTTTAGTTTATTTAAATATGAGTAAAACAAATTTCCACCATAATATAGTTTATATACTTTATTAATTTCATCAAAAGTATTTTCAATTGATCCAACATAATTGATTCTATTTTTAAGCTTTGGAAATTTATCAAAAACTTCGTTAAAAGCCTCATATACTTCATCTGCTATTCTAATATCAATTCCTGTAAAATCAAAAATATTATCTATCATAGGAACAACCATTTTCAAAAGATGCTTTTATTTCATCACTTAAATATGGATATAAATTTTCAAATAGTTTTTGATTAAATGCATTTACAACTTCAGATTCAGCTTCATTATTAAACTTACCATCTTTTTTGCTTTTTTCTATGAATGACATGGCAAGATCACTATCAATTTTTGGAATTTTACAGGATATTTTTGTAATATCCAAACTATTTTTAAGCATATCTCTTTCAAATTCTGGATTACATACCATATACTTTATAACTAATTTTTTATATTCTTTAAGAAGCATCTTAAAATAAGGAATATTTTTTTCTTTATTTGGAACATTTAAAATCATTTCATATAAATCTTTTAAAGTCTTAATAATAAAGTTATGGATTAGTAAATCCTTTGACCCAGTAGTTAATTTATAATTATACATTATTTTAAAACCTAATCTATTAAAATCTAATTCATCATCAGTAAGTGCACTTGCCTCAATATCTGGAATAATATTGCCTAAAAAAGCAATTAAATCATCTTCATACTTAATCATATAAGTAATACTTTTTAATGATTTTACTAATTCTTTTTGATCATCATCTTCGATTGCTTTAATTAATGCTATATACTCTTCGATGATATCATAACTATTTAATAATAACTCTCCCTCTTTTAACTTTTTATTCAAATATTTTCTTCCCTCAAAATAATCTTTAAACATATATACTACCTTCCTTTCTCTTTTAGCATTGTATCATATATTTCTAGTGTTTTATTACTACCATCATTTTTATAATTTAAAAATGTCATTAAATTTGTTAAATTATTTTTATCAATATATTCTAGAAAATAATTAAATAGCATTTTTCTTTTCATTAAAGTAATCAAACTATCAACAGAATTATCTTTTACATCCTGGTTTTCATATTTACTAATTAACAATTTTATATACCAATAACTATCCTTTTTAATAGATTCATTCATATCTATATTAGGTATTTCTAGTTTAGTTAAATCAAAATTAATTGTTATTAAAAATAATTCTAAATCAAAATTAATTAGTAAATCTTCATATAGTAATTTATAAAAGCTTTTTAAAACTTCATCATAAAAATCACTATCAAAACTTCTTAAGTATAATGAATCTAATGCTAAAATATCATACATATTTTTATAAGCATATATTAAGGCATTATTTTCAAATGCATTTTGTTCATTAATATTAAATTTTCTATCATAATAATTAATTATAAAATAATTTATTTTTTTCTCTTCATAACTTAAATTTTGCTTTAAAATATTATCTTTTGCAGTAAAATATAATGCATCAAGTTGTTTTTTATCAAAAATATTCATTATATTTTGTGCCTTTAGATATTGAAATTTTACTTTTGAAGTTAAATTTATTAACTCATTTTTATTATCTTCGGCTAAAGCTTTTATAATTTCTTTATAAATTTCAGTTATTTTCTTTATAATACTGTTTAAAAAATTAACCTCTACCATTTTTACTCCAAGAATATTATATATTTTTATCTTCCATAATTTTTACCTCTTGCATTTATGACTTTTTTAAACTCTATTATTAAACTATTTTCATGTTTTAAACTAAATAAGTAACCTTTAACCTCTAAATAATCCTCTTTTGAAAGATTTCGTACTAAATATTCAAACATATATTTTCTTTTTAAAAGTTCAGAAACATACTGTGCAGTCATAGTTTTTCCGCTAGCCATTTCATTATACGAAATTAAATTCATGCATACCTTTTTAGCACCTTCACTTTCGCAGCCTTCGATTACTATATTATTAAAGTCAAAATTTGCCTCCAATAATAACCTTTCAAAATTTGAAAATAACATGATGTCTTTAAAAAAGCAAGGATATAAATTAAGTTTCAAAGTTTCATAAAAATTACTGTCAACGCTTTTCAAATTTAACGTATCATTTTTAATAACTTCGAACATCTTTTTAAATGCATATGCAGTAGCATTTTTTCCAGTTTCTAAAACATTATCTTTAATTATTCCAAATCTACTATTATAATAATCAACTACAAATAAGTATAGTTTATCAAGATATGGTTCATTATTGTTATCAAGATTTTTTAAAGCATAATTATATAATGCGGTTAAAGTATTATAGTCTAATGAATCAAGTATTTTTTCTTCTCTAGATTCATATTCCAAAATAGTTTTAGAAATCATTGGTATAGCTTCGCTCTTATCCTTTTCAAAAAAGTATTTAAGTATCAAATACATATCATATATCTTTTTTGCTAATTTTTTTAGTTCAATTAAATTTTCCATATACTACCTTTCTATTTTTAATATTTTTTCTTTATATAAATCTTGACTATAAAAATCTTTACAGGTCTTTTCAAAATAATGATAAAATAAATCAATGGATTTACCAATAGTGTTTACTGCTTCATTAAAATTTTGATCAACCATATATTTAGCAAAACAATCGGCAACAAACTCACTAACCGAAGACATTGTATACCTTGGATAATCACCAGTCTCCATAAGTTCATTTATTTTTGCTAATGTAACACCATTTTTTTCAATGCAAAGCATTCTCGATAAAACATGTCCAACTTCGTGATATATACATTGTCTAATGCTAGTACAATAGGTCGTATTTTTAGACTTATACTGTCTAAGCATATATTTTAAATCTTCATATGAATCTTTTTCATTTACGCATATTCCTGAAAATAATAACCTATTAAAGTACATTAAGGTATTTAGTTTTTCATAATTACGTGGGTCATCAACATTAAGATATGCTGCACAAAATGATGCAGTTTTATATAAAGAGTTTAAATCATACTTAACTGCTCTTTGGTTAAAGACTTTAGTTGCCACAATATTTCTTTTTTCAAGAACATATGGATAATCGCCAAGACAATTTATAACATTTTTTAAAAGTGGGTATTTTTGGAAACATACCTCTAAAGCGGAAAATATCTCTATGCCTATACGATAATCAATTCTAGATAAATTACAATCTGGTATACCAAAAATTTCCATAATTAAATCTTTCTTTTTCTTGCTAAATTGTTATTTAATTTATCAAGAACTTCTGCACTTTTAAATTTTAAATCTTCGAGTAAAGTATTTTCTTGCGTATTAATGTTGTCTACTGAGGTAACACTTAAAATATTTGCATAACCAGTTTTTTGAATATTAATAATTGTATTAACTAAATTATTTGTAATAACCTTTTCAATCTGATTTATTGTTTCGATATCATTTATTTCCATAATAGCGCCACCAGATTTAATTATTAAACTATCATCATCAGCATCTACTAAAGAAAAAGTAATTAAAACTTGACCATTTATAAAAGTAGTGGTTACATATTTAATAATTGAATCTTCATCATTAAAAATGTAATAAGCAAATTCCTTTGTTTCACTATTCATCACACTAATTTTATTATCTCCTTTAACAAGGATTAATATGCCATCCTTTATAAAAACTCTTTGCATTGAGGCAAGATTAAGCATTCCATCACTATTTTTAAGTGGATAAATAAGTGCATCTTTAATGCCATGATAATATTTTTCTCTTAAACTTAAGTTTTTCATGTTTATTCCCCCTTTTTTGTGAAAACTATGATAACACAAAATAAATAAATAGTCAAATTAAGTATATGATGATATAATAGATATGATGACTTATGAATATATTAGCAAATAGTATTAGACCTAAAACGCTTGATGATGTTCTTGGACAAGAGCATTTAATAGGTAAAGGCAAAGTGCTTAGAAATTTAATTGAAAATAAAAAAATGTTCTCTCTTATTTTATATGGAACACCGGGAATTGGCAAAACTACTCTTGCAAAAGTTATTGCAAATGAAATGAATATGCCATTTGAGTTTTTGAATGCCACCCAAAATAATAAAGATGATTTTTTAAGAGCAATTAATGATGCAAGACTTTCAGGTGAAAAAATAATTATTATTGATGAAATTCATCGGATGAATAAAGATAAGCAAGATATACTTCTTCCTTACCTTGAAAGTGGTACAGTTATTTTAATTGGTCTTACTACCTCAAATCCATTTATAAAGGTAAATCCTGCGATAAGAAGTAGATGTACAATTTTTGAACTTAAAGCTTTATCTAAAGAAAATATCAAAAAAGGATTAGAAAAAGCATTGCAGTATCTTCCTGATATTGATATTTCCGATGATGCACTAATGTACATTGCAGGTGCAAGTGGAGGCGATGTTAGATGTGCTTACAATATTTTGGAAGTAGCCTACTACGCTTTCAAAAAAAATATTACAGTAGATAAAATTAAGGAAATTATTCCTAAAGCAAATGTTTTTATTGATGAAACTGATGATGGACACTATGATGCCTTAAGTGCTCTTCAGAAAAGTATTCGAGGAAGTGATATTGATGCAGCACTTCATTACCTTGCAAGGCTACTTTACGCAGGTGATTTAGATTCTATAGAGCGAAGACTATCCGTTATTGCTTATGAAGATATTGGACTTGCAAACCCTGGTATTGGACCTAGACTTGATAGTGCTATTAATGCGGCCGAAAGAGTTGGTTTTCCTGAATGCAATATTATTTTAGGAACTATTGTTACTGAAATGGCTATGTCACCAAAAAGTAATAGCGCATATTTAGCAATTAATAAAGCAATTAATGATTTAAATGAAAAAGGAGCCACTAAAATACCTGATAATATTAAAACAAATTCAAATGCTTATTTATACCCTCACAATTATAAAAATCATTATGTTAAACAAAATTATATGCCTAAAGAATATATAGGAAGTAAATATTACATTCCTCAAGATAATAATATAGAAAATGGACTAAATAAAGTCTATAATGAAAGGACTGGTAAAAAATGAAAATTGCAATGCTTGGAACTGGAGTTTATGGTCTTGCTATAGCTAGTAAACTAGCGGGTAATGGTCACAAAGTTGTAATGTGGACTGAAAATAAAGAAAAAGAAAAGGAATATCAAACTACTCATAATTTAAAAAGTATAAATTCAAGTTACAATCTTTCTGATAATATTGAGGTTACCTCAAATATACAAGATGTAATGAATGGTGCAAAGATAGTATTTTTCACTTGTGCCTCAAAATATACAAATGAAGTAGCAAGTATGATTCTTCCCTATTTTGAAAAAGATATGGTAATTTGCATTGCTAGTAAAGGTATCGAAGAAAAAACTTGTCATTTACTTTCAAATGTAATTAAATTTATATTAAATGCTAAAAATATTACAGTCATATCTGGTCCAACTTTTGCAGTCGATATGCTTGCCGGAGAGCCTGTTGCTTTAGCAATCGCCGGTACTAATAGAAAAAGTCAAAATTTAATAATTAAAGTTCTTTCTTGTGATACTGTTAAACTTAGAATTTCCAAAGATTTAATTGGTGTACAAATTTGTGGAGCTGTAAAAAATATAATAGCAATAGCATCTGGTATTTTGGGAGGTTTAGGTTACTGCGAAAGTACAAGAGCATTTTTAATAAATGAATCACTTCACGATATTAAAGATCTAATTTACTTTATGGGAGGAAAGCCAAAAACTATTCTTTCTTTTGCGGGTGTTGGTGATTTATTAATGACCTGTATGAGTACAAAAAGTCGTAACTATTCATTTGGCTATGTTATTGGAAGTACTAAAGATAAAGATAAAATTAATGAATTTTTTAGTGCCCATACTGTCGAAGGCTATTATACATTAAAAACAGTTATGCTTCTTTTAAAAAAGAAAAGTATAAATATCGAACTTATATCACTTATCAATGATATTGTTGACTATAAAGAAAGTCCTGAAAAATTAAGTGAATTTCTTATAAACAAAAAATAAAACTAGAGTAAATCTCTAGTTTCTTTTTTAAGTTCCTGTTTAAGCCGGAATC
>DJOC01000041.1:27745-31015 GCA_002439555.1 Caryophanales bacterium UBA6448
CTTCTTTTTTAAGTTCCTCTCATAGTGGGAATCACTAGCTTTTTTAATAACTATCTACATAATATTATATGTAAATAGTTAACTGCATAACTTAATATGCGTAATTAATATACCACAAAATTATTGAAATTTACATATTTTTTATTAATTTTTATATTCATTTTTAATTTTATTATAAACTTTCTCTTCATCTAAATTATTTAATTTTATAAGTTCCTCTCTTGAGGCAGTAAACATAAATTTATTAGGAATATTATAAATATGAAAGTCATTTTTACTATTTATTTTACTAGCAAAGGAAAGAACTACACTATCTAAACTACAACCCTCCATACTTTCTTCATAAATAAATACTTTTTTATAATATTTAAGTATTTTAGTAAGCATTTTTTCATCGATTGGTTTTAAAAATCTAGCATTAATAATTGTAAGATTTATATTATCTTTAGATAACCATTCACAAATAGTTTTTGTTTTGCCTACAAAATCGCCATAAGTAATAATTACGCCATCTTCTCCAGAGGCAAGTACACTCCAAGAACCTAAAACAATATTCTCTTTCTTTTGAAAATCATACTTTAAATTTATTTTGGGATATCTTATCGCAAAAGGTTTATCAGTTTTTAATGCAAGTTCTAAAAGATTATCAGCTTCCTTAGGACTCGATGGCATAGATATAACCATATTAGGCACCGGAAGTAGCATTGGCACATCAAATAATCCTTGATGAGTTTCACCATCTGATGAAACAAATCCTGCTCTATCAATACATAAAATTACGTGTTCATTCATTCTGGCAATATCGTGGACTATTTCATCATAACCGCGCTGAAGAAAACTTGAATATATAAAACATATTGGTTTCTTACCATTTTCCGCAAGAGAAGAAGCTAAAACTAAAGCGTGCTCTTCATTAATACCAACATCGATAAATTGTTTAGGCAATTTTTCTTTTATAATACCAAGTTTACAACCTTTTTCCATCGCAGGCGTAATAACAATTATATCTTTATCTTTTTTAGCATAGTTTAAAACATATGAACTCATTATTTCACTATATGATGGTAAATTTGATATTTCTTTAGGTTTTCCATCACTTATATTAAAGGGTCCTACTCCGTGAAATGAACCAGTTTCATCATTTTCGGCTGGTTCATAGCCATAGCCTTTTTTAGTAATTACATGAAGTAAAACAGGCTTATTAATATTTTTAACCATTTCTAAATACTTAATCATTTCATTAAAGTCTTCGCCATCTATCGGGCCAAAGTATTCAAGACCTAAAGATGTAAATAAACTTCCCTTTTTTGCATATAACATTTTAAAGTTATCTTTAATACTATTTAAGGCATTAGCACAGACTTTACCAAACTTTGTTTTATTTAAAAAACTTTTAGTGTTTTTCTTAACATCATTATAGCCTTTACCCGCTCTTACGGAATCTAAAAAATTATGAACAGCACCAACATTTTTAGAAATACTCATTTCATTATCATTTAAAATTATGATAAGCCTTGTATTTAAACTTCCAATGTGATTTAAGGCCTCAAAAGAAAGACCATTAGAAATAGAGCCATCTCCGATAACACATACAACATTATAATTTTTCTTATCTAAATCTCTTGCTAAAGCAAAACCAAGACCAGCTGATAAAGATGTTGAACTATGTCCTGCTTCATAAACATCATATTTACTTTCACTTTTCTTTTGGAAACCCGCAAGGCCATTATATTTTCTTAAATTTTTAAAGTCTTTTGCTCTACCAGTTAATATTTTATAAGGATAAGTTTGATGGCCAACATCAAAAATTATTTTATCAATACTTGCATCAAATACTTTAAGCATCGCAATAGTTAAATCTGTAATTCCCAAATTCGAAGATAAATGTCCTCCTGTATTAGAAACATTTTCTAAAATAAATTCCCGAATATCCGCTCCTAAAGTAGCAAGTTCATCATTATTTAAATCTTTTAGAAAATCAGGATTTTTTATATTTTCAATCTTATCCATTGATAATATCCTTTATTACATAATCAGATAAATATATTCCCGCTACAGAGGTTGTACATACATAGGAAGAAACTGGTTCACTTTTAATTGGTTTTTCTTTAGAACATATTACATTAACATTATCATTAAAATCACATTTTTTAATTAAATAATGATTTAGTTTTTTACCAAGTGGATCAGATAAACTTTCTTTTAAAGTACTTTTACATACATATTCAGGGCAAATCCTATTACCAATTCCTAAAGAAACAATTATTTTCTTATTATATTTTTTAGCGTTTATTATAAGGTTTGCTTTTGCCGGAACACTATCACAAGCATCTATAATATAATCATATGAAGAAAAATCAAAGTCTGAATTAAAATCTAAAAAAGTATCTAAAACTTTAATATTAACATTTTCATTAATACTTTTTGCTCTTTTAAAAGCAGTATCTACTTTCTTTTTACCTAACGAGTCAAGTGTAGCATATAACTGTCTATTTAAATTACTTTCTTCATAAGTATCAAAATCAATAACTGTAATATTTTCTACTCCACATCTAATTAAGGTTTCAAAACAAAAAGAACCTACTCCCCCAATCCCCACTAAAAGGATATGAACATTTTTAATCTTTTCTAAATTATTTTCTCCAAACAAATTTATTAATCTTTCTTTCATACATACTCCTATTAAAAAACCCAGTAAGATTAGTCTATGCTAGATAAAATCCCGCGCTCTTCGCAGGTGGGCATCACATAAGTTATTTTAGGATTCTTATGTACTTAATGAATAAGCATTCTACACCATAACCTAATTAGATTCCCTTATTTCTATCTTTAGTCGGTTTTATACGCTATAAACTATCAACTAGGTATCTTTATTATAACAAACTATTTATATAAAATAAATATAATCATTAAAAGTTTACATTACATTTTTCCCATTTAGCATATTTACCTATAAAAATTATATTATTATTTTACAGTAAAATGAGTGTCAATAAAAAAAGAGAACTAATCCCTTTTAAATTTAGGTTCTCCATACTCCCTTTTCATTGCTTCCATAGTTATAATCCATTGTTTACCAAATTTACAAACATCAACATTATTTATTAATTTTCCATAAACAATTGCTTTTCTTAAGGTACTTTCATTTAGCCCCCAAAGATAAGTTGCCTCTTTAAAAGACATAAGATTATCAAATGCAGTTTTATAATCTTTACCATTATCCCATAGTTCATTACAAGATAAATCTAACTCATCACCCCAAATTACGCC
>DJOC01000059.1:0-16310 GCA_002439555.1 Caryophanales bacterium UBA6448
TTTTTAGAAAATATGTCATCATTATTTTATGATGTTGATTTAATTATTACTAGGGCAGGAGCCTCCACTTTAGCGGAAGTTATGAATGCAAATTTACCTTCGATAATTATTCCTTCACCATATGTTGCGGGAAATCATCAATATTATAATGCTTTAGATTTAACTGAAAGAGGTCTTGCTAAAATGTATGAAGAAAAAAACTTAAATGTTGAAGTATTATACAAAGATATAAATGATTTGTTAAGTGGCAATAGTGAATATAAAACTATGAAAGAAAATCTCAATAAATTAAATAAAGTTAAATCATCAAAAATTATTTATGATGAAATAAAAAGGATTTTAAAATGAATGAGTATGGTATAGTTTATGAAAATGTTGATTTAAAAAAATATACAACTTTAGGTGTGGGTGGAATAGCAAAATATTTAATCGAAGTTACTAGTGAAAAAAATTTAGTTTCTTTAATAAAATATTTAAGAGAAAACAATCTAAAATATTACATTTTAGGTAATGGTTCAAATGTTATTTTGGATGATAGTTTTTTTGACGGTGTAATAATAAGAGTTAATAAACTAAATAAAATTGAAGTAAATGAAGATGTAGTTACAGCCTCTTGTGGAGTAAAATTGGGATTTTTAAATAATGTTGCCCTTCAAAATGGACTTGTTTCTTTATATTTTGCTTCACTTATACCCGGAGAAGTAGGTTCTTCGGTAATGGGAAATGCAGGATGCTATAATCATAGTTTAATGGAATATGTTCAAAGTGTTAAAGTTCTAACTAAAGAGGGTAATGTAACAAATATTTCAAAAAGTGAAATTAAGTATGGTTATAGATATACTTCTTTAAAAGGCAATATTATTTTGTCTGTTACATTCAAACTTGAAAAAGGCGACCCATTAGAAACTTTAAAATTAATTAAGGAAAATAATGATAAAAGACTTGCAACTCAACCATTAGATACAAAAAATGTCGGTAGTATATTTAAAAATCCTGAAGGTTATTCTGCAGGTAAATTAATTGATGATTTAGGGTTAAAAGGTTATCATATTGGCGATGCTTATGTAAGTGATAAACACGCTAATTTTATTGTAAATAAGGGTAATGCAACATATTTAGATGTACTTAATCTTATTAGTTATATAAAATTAAACGTTTTTGAAAACTATAAAATCAGTTTAGAGGTTGAACCTAAAATTGTTTCATGGAGTAATTTATGAAAAAGACTAAAAAGAAAATAAGAATATCTGGCGTTATTTTTATGCTTTTGACAATATATTTACTTGGAATGCTTTTATATTATTTTATAACCTTACCAGTTAAAAGTATTAATATAAAGGGAAATAGTCTTCTTACAGATAGTCAGATTATAAGTGAAAGTAAGATTAATTATAATAGTTCAATATTTAAACTAAGTACAAGTAAAATAAAAAATAATTTACTTAAAAACCCTTTGGTAGAAAGCGTAGATATTTCACGAAATCTAAAGGGAACTATTAACATAGAAATTAAGGAAAGTAAAATACTTTTTTATAATGTATTAACAAAAAAATTGGTACTTTCTAATGAAAAAGAGATGGATGATTCAAAGGGTTATGTAGGATTTCCAGTTTTAGTTAACTATGTACCAAGTAATATTTATAAAACTTTAATAAAATCTCTTGCTAAAATAGACGATAGTAACTATAAAATGATTTCTGAAATAGAGTATTCTGTTGAAAAATATAATGATAAAGTAGTAGATGAAGAAAGATTTTTACTTCGAATGATTGATGGAAATACTATTTATGTGAATCTTGTTAATATTGAAAAGTTAAATAAATATCAAGAAATTTATGCCGCTTTAGAGGACAAAGGAACATTATATTTAGACAGCTCCAGTAAAAACTATGTATTTAAAAAATATAGTGAAGAAACAAATGAAAGTTAACTATTAAAATATTTAAACAATTCTTATGCCCAAGTAGCATAAGTTTTTTTATAATAAATTTAGTTTATGTTTATGCAAGTTGCATTAATATTTAAGTTTATGTTATAATTAGCTTGTCGAGAAATCTATTAAAAAAGGTGATAATGAATATGAATGATAAGAAAAAGTATTTAATTGACTTAACTCCGGCGGAGTATAGAGTTACTTTATTAAAAGGGAGTGATGATAAGGTCCTTTCAAGGTCTGATGCGCTGTGTTTGAGAGGTTATGGTAATTGGAATTATGATAATTCCGTTAAGGTATATAGTAAAAAGAAATTAGAAAAACCATATGATTTTGATATTGTTGATAATTTTGATGACATTGATTATAGTATTTTATTTGGAATTCCGGTTTGTTCTGAAAAACAAGCATTTATAGACTTAATGAATAATCCAAAGGATGAATTACAAACTTTATTAGAAGCATTAGGAGATTACTACTATACACATAATGAATCTTTTGATTCTCTCGAGTTAAATAAAAGCCAAACCAGAAAATTAAATAAGTATAAAGAGGATGCAATTCACTATTGGGATAGTTAGGGGGAAATATGAAATATACACCAAACAAAGATATATTATATGAGATTATAGGAGCTTTAAATGATGCTAAATTACCAATTATTTTTAAAGGTGCTAATGTTACGAATGTTATATTAAAGGAAAATGACAGCCCATATATTCGAAGAACTACAGATATAGATAGTAGTTGGTATGGCGAAAATCCCACAACTAGTAATATAGAGTTAATGCTTATCGATGCTTTAAAGCCATATGGTTATGATGTTGAAAAGATAAGAGAACTAGATGGTAAAGTTAAAAGTGCTGGATTTAAAATACTAAAAGATGGATTACCTGTTACAAAAATAGATATTGATATTCACAAAGTAATAAATTCAAAAAAATATTTTTATGGTTCTATAGAATTTGTCGGAGTATCTTTTGAGGAAATATTAGCAGACAAATTTTGTGCAATTTCTCAAAAATCAGTCTATCGAAGAATAAAGGATTTGACAGATATATATTCTTTATTGACTATATTTACTCCTTCAGTTGAAGATTTATATAAAATAATACTAGAATCTGAAAAAAATCTTGGAAATTTTGACGAATTATTGAGAAATTTTGAATTGCTGAAGAAATGTTATAATGATTTAAAAATGGAAAACAAACCTGAATTTAAGGAAGTGTATGAATGCACGGTAAATTGGGCTAATAAATTTAATGATCTAAATTGTGATAAACCTTAAAATAGTTTATCTTTTTTATAATAAATTTTCATAAATAATTGAAAATAAATGGAAAAATTGGTATTATATATTTGATTAATCGGAGGAAATTATGAGAATATTTTTAATTGCTGGAAAAGCAGGAAGTGGAAAAAATGTAGTAGCAAAATTAATTAAGGAATACTATATTTATAAAGTTGAGGAGTGTGCTATAACAAGTTATAGTAAATATATTAAAAACTTTGCATTAGAATTAACTGATTGGGATGGTACTGATGCAAATAAACCAAGAGATTTTATGCAACATCTTGGTGATGTAATGAGAGAGGTTGATGAAAACTTTCTTGTGTCAAATATGATTAAGGATATAACTATTTATGAAAGATATGTAGAAAATTTAGTTATAAGTGATGTAAGAATGCCAAATGAAATAGATATGATAAAGTCATCATTTGATAATGTTTATTCATTTTATGTCGTAAATCAGTTTGGTTCAAGTAAACTTACAATTGAGCAACAATCACATATTACCGAAAATGCTTTAGAGGATTATACTGATTTTGATTATACAATTGCTAATGATGAACTTGATAAGTTAAAAGAAAAAGTATTTGCAATTTTAGATAGGGTGAAATAATGAAAAGTGTTAATTTAAAAGATTTATATATTGATTTTTTTGTATCAAAGGGACATAAAGAGATTCCTTCAGCACCTGTAGTGCCTGAAAATGATCCAAGTGTTTTATTTAATACAGCGGGTATGCAACCACTTATTCCATATTTAATGGGTAAGGAGCATCCTTATGGGACAAGACTTTGTGATGCTCAAAAGTGTATTCGTACTAATGATTTAGATGCTATTGGTGATACATATCATCATACATTTTTTGAAATGCTTGGTAATTGGTCACTTGGCGACTATTTTAAAAAAGAGGCAATTACTTGGAGTTTTGAATTTTTAACCCAAGTTTTAAATATTCCAGTAGAGCGTCTTGCTGTAACTGTTTTCGCAGGAAATGATACAATTCCTTTTGACAAAGTAAGTTATGATATATGGCTTAGTTTAGGTATTCCGAAGGAAAGAATAGCTATGACTACGGAAGATAATTTTTGGATTGCTGGAGAAACTGGACCTTGTGGACCAGACACAGAAATGTTCTATTTCAGAAGTAATGACGAAATCCCAGAAAAGTTTGATCCTGAGGATGAAAGATGGGTTGAAATATGGAATGACGTATTTATGGAATTTAATAAAAAAAGTGATGGCAGCGTTGAAAGCCTTCCTAAAAAAAATGTTGATACAGGAATGGGCCTTGAAAGAGTAACTGCTGTACTCGAAGGTGTAAATGATAATTATCTTTCTTCTGTATGGAAAGATGTAATTGATTTAATTTGCGAAATTTCTGGAAAAACTTATGAAGAAAATGCAAAATCTATAAGAATTATGGCTGACCATATTCGTACATCTGTGTTTATTGCCGCAGATAACGCTGGTATTAAACCATCAAATGTAGGACAAGGTTATATTTTACGTAGACTTATTCGTAGAACTATCCGTCACGCAAAAAAATTAGGTATTGATATAAATGGTGATTGGGAAAGAAAAATTGCATCATTAATAATATCTAAATATGCTAGATATTATAGCGAGCTTTCTGAAAATGAAAATGTAGTTTATGAAGTATTAAAAAATGAAAAAGAAAAATTTAATAGAACACTTGAAAAAGGTTTAAAAGAATTTAATAAAGTTATTTCTAAAGGTAATAATATTGATGGAATTACTGCATTTCATTTATATGATACCTATGGTTTTCCAATTGAACTTACTATAGAACTTGCAAATGAAAATAATGTAACAGTGGATGAAAAAGGCTTTAATGAAAAGTTTAAAGAACATCAAAATTTATCAAGAACTGCCTCAGCAGGACAATTTAAAGGTGGCCTTGCGGGTGATTCTGAAACTGAAACTAAATATCATACAGCAACCCATTTACTTAATGCTGCCTTAAAGATTACAGTAAGTGAGGATGTTCATCAAAAGGGAAGTAACATTACTGATGAAAGAATGCGTTTTGACTTTAGTTGTGACCATAAACTTTCTGCTGAAGAAATTAAAAATACTGAAGATTTAGTAAATAAATGGATTAAAGAAAGTTTGCCAGTAACTGTGGAGGAAATGCCTAAAGAAAAAGCAGTTGAAATTGGTGCAGAGCATATGTTTATTGAAAAATATCCTGATATAGTAACAGTTTATTTTATTGGTGATGTTTCTAAAGAAATATGTATGGGACCACACGTAAAAAATACAAGTGAACTTGGAACATTTAAAATCGTCAAAGAGGAATCTTCTTCAGCCGGTGTTCGTAGAATTAAAGCAGTACTTGAAAGTGAGAAATAATTATGTTCGAAAATAAAAGAATATTTATTTTAGGTATGGCTAAAAGTGGTTATAACGTAGCAAAACTTCTTTATAAAAATAATGAAATTGTTATAACTGATAAAAATGATCAGGATGAAGAAAAGGTTAAAGAACTAGAGAGTTTGGGAGTAAAATTTGTTAAAACTGATAATCCTTTAGAAATATTTGATGATTCATTTGATATGGTTATTAAAAACCCGGGAGTTATGCCAACTCATCAACTTTTGGTTTTAGCACAAAGTAAAAATATACCAATTTATAATGAAATGGAAGTAGCATATCATTTTCTTCCTAAAAATATTACTATAATTGGTGTAACTGGTTCAAATGGTAAAACTACGACCACCACAATGATTTATGAATTATTAAAATTAATGAAAAAGTCCGTAGTTCTTGGTGGAAATATTGGTTACCCTTTAAGTGAGGTTATTCCTTTTATTCACGAAGGTGATATTCTCCTTTTAGAGATATCAGATCATCAACTTATAAATTTTAAAGATTTCAAAACTAATATAAGCGTCCTTACAAATCTATGTCAAACACATTTAGATTATCACGGAACTTATGAAAATTATAAAAAGGTAAAACATAATATCTTTAATCATCATACTAAAGAGGACATTGCTATTATTAATGCTGGTAATGAAGATAGTATGATTTTAACTAGTGATATAAATAGTACAAAAGAATATTTTAATGGCAAAGATGCTTATGTAAAAGATAATGCTATTTATATTGAAGATGAAAAAATTATTGATACAAATGATATTTTAGTAAAAGGAAAGCATAACTATGAAAATATTATGGCCTGTTTACTTGTTATCAAAGAATTTGGTATTGATAAAAAAATTGTTAAAAAGTTCTTTAGTATATTTAAAGGTGTAGAGCATAGAATTGAATTTGTTTGTGAAAAGGGTGGTGTTAAATATTATAATGATTCTAAAGCGACAAATCCGACAAGTACAATAACGGCATTAAATGCTTTTGATGAAGATACATATCTTCTTTTGGGAGGAATGGAAAGAAGCCAAGATTTCCACGAACTTGATGGTGCAATAAAAAATGTAAAAAAAATTTATGCAATCGGTGAAACTACTGAAAAAGTTTATGAATATGCTCAAAGTATGAATATTTTATGTGAAAAATGCTATACTTTAAATGAAGCAATGAATAAAATTAAAAAGGACAATATTAAAAATGGAGTAGTTCTTTTATCTCCCGCAAGTGCAAGTTGGGATCAATATGATAAATTTGAAACTCGTGGGGAAGAATTTAAACATCTTGCAAAAAGTATGTAAAAATTATATAATTTAAATATAAGAATAAAGGGTGATTAATGTGAAAAATGAAATTGGAACTGATCCAACTATGGTTGATGTTATTGAAACTTTAGATGTACCTGTGCCTGAGAAAAAGATTGAACCTAAAAAAGAAAATAAAAGTAATAATAATGACAAGAAACCAAAGAAAAAAGGTGGTTTTATTAAAAACTTATTATTTATCATTCTAGTTTTGGCTTTAATGGGTGGAGTAGCCTTTGGTGTTTATTATTATTTAAGACTTGCTCGAAATAATCAAAATAATGTTAATGTTACACCAGCATTCAATTTAAATAAAATGCAAATTAATGAAGGTGATGAAATACCTCAAAGTTTAAGTGAATATGGAGATTTTTCAAAAATAGATATATCAAATTGCACGCTTGATACATCTGAAGTAAAAAATAATGTTCCAGGAAATTATACATATTACGTTATGTGTAATGGTTCAAAATATTCTGAAAGTTTTGTTGTAAAATCTAAAGATGGTAGTGATGAACCACTTGCTCCAACAGTTACAAAAAGACTAAATGTTACTACATATTTTAATTATACAATTAAGGGAGAACAACTTAATATTGAAAGACTTATTTCTTCAGATGACAATTTAACGTTTAGTTTTGTAGATAAAGAAAAATATAAAGAAGATATGTATAATATTGGACTTCAGAAAGTTGAAATAAAAGCAGTTGATTCAGAAAATAATGAAAATACTTATTATGCTTTTGTTTATGTTATTAATGAAGAACCTAAAATGAAATTTAAATGTGTTAGTCCAAATAATAGTTTAATTGATGAGATTATATTTAATAAAAATAAAGAAAATATGAATAATTCCGTAAGAATGTATGAATATACTTTTGATGAAACAGAATACTCAAATATGATTGAAACTATTATTAACGGAACTATCAAAATTAATGAAAATGAAGGTAATGCTATTTTAGATTATACAAATAAAAAGATAACTATTTTAAAAGATTTACCAACTGAAACGCTAAATAGTGAGTATGGTGGCTCTTTTCCGTTAGCATATAGTGAAGTAAGTAATTATTATCGTAATAGTTTAAAATATACTTGTTCATTTAATTAAAACCTGCTATAAAAATATAACAGGTTTTTGCTTGCATAAATATATGAATAAGTGATATATTATAAATAAGGAAAGTGAAGGAGGTTCGCGTTACCCAGTTTTTTGGATAGCGCTATCCGGCTAGATTTCAAAATATGGCATAGCTACATAATGATTTCTATCATAATCTGGACGCGCGTTTTATATATTCTGAGTAGCTATTCCAGAGTAACATAGGGTAATCAAAATTACTACTCTTTCGAGTTTCTTTTTTCTCATTTACCGTTCCTCCTTTCATCTAGTAAAAAATCTTGGCGCTCCAAAACCCCTAGAAAAAATTAAGAAGAGAGCGTCAGTTCCAGCACGTTCGAGTAGTTATTATACATAATAAAAAATGAATTGCAAGCATAGGGCATTACATGTCAAAATAAGACATGGATTTTTAAAATATAGTTAATTATATAATAAATAAACTTTGATTTTTAAAAAACATTCTTTTTGTTTATACAAAAATATGATATGATATTTATATGATAGAGGAAGTTATAAAAAAAGATCTAGATTTTGTTGATGATAGTTATAAAGATTTACTTAAAAAAGTTACCAGTAAAGAGAATTACTCTTTAATTATGCTTGTATATTTAAAAAGTAAGTTTCCATTTACTAATGTTGTAACTGATTTCGATGCTATTGAACATAGATTACAAATGCAAATAAGTAGATATTATAATCTTGTTTGTAGTGTAGAGTCTAATGAAGACAGCTTTAAAATTTATCCTTTTGAAGCTTCCAACTCACAAAAAGCTATATATTATGAAAATGTTTTAAAAAGCATAATAGATTATCATATAAGTTCAAACATTCCTTATGAAGAAGTTTTTGAAATATATATTGATTCATATAAAAATGAAATAAATAAAATGCATGAAGATTTAAAAAAGAAAAAAATTATTCCTTATTATGGATTACCAAATTATATGATAAAAAAAGCTGGATTTATTTTAAAATGTGCATCAAGAATTACAAATGACATTCCAATAGACATATATAATGAAATGACCTTTTTCTTAGAAAAATATCCTCCATATGAAGAATCATATCAAGAGATTTTTCCATATTATTCCGAAGAGTTTAAAGAGGAATATAAAAGATTCGAAGAAAATTATTTGAAAATATTAGAATTTGAAAGAAGTTTAGAACCATGTGCTAAACAAAAATGGAAAGAGTTTTTAACAAATCCATTAAATCATGATTCTAATCATTATGCTTATTTAGCTCATACTTTTACAAGTGGTGAAGTTGACCCAAGTAAAATGCATAAAGTTTGTACTTCACTTTTAACCGAAAATATTCAAACTATTGGTGAATTTGGTTTACTTTTTGGAGCGGATAATAATTTTGATGAATGTTGTTGTGAAGATGCAGGTAGCTGGGAAATATCTAAAGATGAATATATTGAAAGAGATTTTCTAAAAAATTGGCAATACCCAAGTGCGGAAGATAATACCTTATTTTATGAATTTGAAAACGTATCTAAAATTTTACTTCCTGAGGATATAGAATCCTTTGTTTTGATGGGAGGAATAGTTACGTATTCAGAAATTGTTTTAACAGGTAATGTTCGTCCAACTGGTGTATTTTATACAGATAAATGTAAAGATATTGAAAAAGCAAAAGAGTATGCTGAAAAATATAATTTACCATTAATTCATATTACTCCAAGTGTAAAGAAAGTGCTATAATATTTAGTGCTTTTTTTTAAATAATATATTGGACGAGCTTTCTTTTTAAAAACTATATAGGGAAGGCGTTGAAACTGTGAGTTATACAATTGGTAGTTTCTCTATCTTTTAAAGTTACATATTATGATGTTTACACAGTAAGTTAGAAATGTTATAATCTTTCTTGAAAAGGAAAGATTTTTTATGGTTAAAATAGGTAATGTAGAAATAAATGGTAAGATTGTGGTTGCTCCGATGGCTGGAATAACAAATAAAACGTATCGAATGATATGTAAGGAGTTTGGAGCTGCTTTAGTAGTCGGTGAAATGGTATCAGATAAAGCTATAATGTTTGGTAATGAAAAGACTAAAAAACTTCTTGATATGGATGAAAGTGAAAGACCAATCTCACAACAAATATTTGGTTCTGATAAAGAAAGTTTCTGTATTGCGGCTAAAAAAGTTTATGAATATATGCATCCGGATATTATTGATATAAATATGGGGTGTCCTGTTCCTAAAATTGCTATTAAATCACAGGCAGGTAGTGCACTTTTGAAAAGCCCTGATAAGATATATGAAATAGTAAAGGCTGTAAAAGAAAGCGTTCCTTGTCCTGTAACTGTTAAAATAAGAAGTGGTTGGGATGAAAATAGTATAAATTGTATTGAGGTTGCTAAAATATGTGAAAAAGCTGGTGCTAGTGCAATAACTTTGCACGCAAGAACAAGAAGTCAAGGTTATTCAGGCCATAGTGATTGGTCTTTAATTAAAAAGGTTAAAGAAAGTGTAAATATACCTGTAATTGGAAATGGTGATGTAACATCTTGTTATGAAGCTGAAAAGATGCTTGCAGAAACAGGGTGTGATTTAGTAATGATAGGAAGAGGCCTTCTTGGAAATCCATGGCTAATTAAAGAATGCAATGATTATTTAAATGAAGGAAAATTGCCTAAAAAAGTTACATACGAAGAAAAAATAGAAATGATGAAAAGACATTTAACTGGTTTAGTAAATGAAAAAGGTGAAACAAGTGCAGTACTTGAAATTAGAACTCATTTTTTATATTATTTAAAAGGCCTCGAGGGTAGTAGCGAAATAAAAAATATGATATGTAAAGAAACATCTTATGAAAATATTATAAAAATTCTTGATAAGTATTTAATTCAATTAGAAAATAACAAATAATTTATTGTAAACAAAAAAGGCTTTTGGCCTTTTTATTTGATTTCTAGAATAATATCATATTCCTGAAGTGTTTGTTGAAGTACTTTTTTATTCATATAATAATTTTCATCATTATAACGAAGTATTAAATAATCATCCTTATTTTTATTAAATAGAGTAGTTTCTTTATTACTATCAATTTGTTTTAAAATATTTTGAACTTCATCATCAGTAAGCTGTTTTTGGTAGTCAATATGGTAACCATGAAGTGGATCAAAAATATAAAAATAATCAGTATAATATGCATAAACTACATTTGATTTTGTTATATATAAATAATAATTTTTATCAATGTTAGTTTCCTTTAAAAAGGTACCTTTATCTATTAAATTATTACCTTTAGTAGTTTCTCCAAAATTAACTCTTACATAATAATCCTGATTGTATAGTTTATCAAATTCATTTTTCTTTTCACTTCTTAAAAAGTAAAATACCATAAATATTATTACTATTGTTAAAATTATTGAACCTATTAGTATTAAGGCACTGTTATTTCTAACTTTAGGTTTATCTAAATCACTATTTTTCATATTATTCCTTTACTAAGTTTTTAGCTACTTCATTTATTGGACCAGCACCAATTGTTATAACTAAATCATTTTCCATAGCTTTTTCTTTTATATATTTTTCAATTTTATCAAATGAATCTAAATAAATTACATTTGGATTTTTTTCTTTTATTAAATTTACTAAATCACTTTCTTTTACATTCCAAATATTTTCCTCTCTAGCGGGGTAAATCGGAGCAATTATTATGTTATCAAAATTAGAAAGTACATCAGCAAATTCATTTAAATGCTGAATTGTTCTTGAGTAAGTATGTGATTGAAAAATTGCATAGTCTTTATTATGTTTTGTTTTCTTTACTGAATCAAGTGTTGTTTTAATTTCACTAGGGTGATGAGCATAATCATCATAAACAAAGGCTCCATTACATTTACCTAAAAATTCAAATCTTCTTCCTACACCTGTATATAAAGAAAGTCCTTCCTTTATAAAGCTAATATCTATGTTATAAAGCCTGCACATTGAAGTTGCAGCAAGTGAATTATAAATATTGTGAATGCCCGTTACTGATAAAGATATTTTATCTATATATTCATTATCAATATATAAATCGTAAGTAGGATGTCCTGAATCATCATACTTAATATTTTTAGCCATATAATTTGAATTATTATTAATACCATAAGTTATTTTATTATAACCATTTGCCATTTTAATTGTATTTTCATCATCGTTATTTACAATTAAATTACCATTATTATTTAGTTTATCTGCAAACTTTCTAAATGAGGAAATAATACCATCAATATTTTTAAAATAATCTAAATGGTCATCATCAATATCTAAAATAATTTCACTTGTAGGGTAAAAGTCTAAAAAACTATCTACATATTCACAAGATTCTGCGATAAAATATTTTTTACTTCCAACATTATAATTTGAATTAATAATGGGAAGGTGAGCACCAATCATTATTGTGGGATTAAGTCCTGCCTTTACAAAAATTGTACTAACCATACCTGTTGTTGTGCTTTTACCGTGAGTTCCTGAAATGCATAATACATTTTCATATTCTTTCATAAGAATTCCTAAAAATGTACTTCTTTCAAAAACTAATTTATTATTTTCTCTTGCATATTTTAATTCTTCATTATTTTCATGAATTGCGGCAGTATAAATAACTATGTCAGCATTTTTAACATTTTCTAAATTAGGTTTATTACTTACCTCAATGCCTTTTTCTATTAAAGACTTTGTTATATCAGTAATTCCTGCATCATAACCTGTAATTCTACAGTTAAATGATAAAAGTATTCCAGCAATACCACTCATAGAGATACCACCGATACCTATCATATGAATTTTTTTATTTTCAAACATTTTTCTTCTTCCTTTCAATTATATTATACTTTAAAATAAACTAGATAGCAAATGAGTGACGATATAATAAAATAATTTTTTTACCTTTGATATCTATTATACCTTCTTCCTTTAAATTTTTAAGTTCTCTATGCATTGCGCTTCGATCAATTGCAAGAAAATCAGCTAGTTCAGAAAAAGAAAAAGATAAATAAATTATACTACTTCCGTGAGCTTGACTTTCAATATCAAAGTATTCAAGAAGTTTATCACGAATTGTCTTTTTAGATATTATCTGAAGTCTATCGTTTCTTTTTCTAATTTTATCATTTAAAATTATCATAATATTTTTTAAAAATGTATTAAAATACTCTTGATTTAAATTAGTATTTATTACAAAATCATAGTCAAATACTAAAACTTTAGTTTCTTCATTAGCAATCATATCATACTCTTTATTATATAAATATGATAGGTTAGAACCAAAAATGTCATCTTCGTAAAGTTCTTCGATTATAAGTTTATTACCATTATAATCTGTATGAACAATTTTAGCATTTCCCTTGATAATTACCCCAATTATGTGATCTTTGAGTACCTTTGATATATTATCATTTTTTTTAAAAGTATATGATAATCCTTCGAGATAATTAATTAATTTATTTTTTTCTTTATCAGATATTTTATCAAATAATTTTACCATTTACACCTCTCATGTAAAATTTTATCATTTTTTTAAATATGTTGCAATTGCAACAATACATTTTTTTAAAATGTGTTATAGTTTAGTTATGTTAGAGGAAGGTAGGAAATATGAAAATAGTAAAAAGAGATGGACATATTGTTGACTATTGTCCAGAAAAAATTGAACTAGCCATTAAAAAGGCAAATGATGAAGTAGCTGAAGAAGATAGAGTAAGTGAAATTCAAATTAGAAATATTGTAAAATATATTGAAGGATTAAAGAAAAAAAGAATGCTTGTCGAGGACATTCAAGATATCATTGAATATAGATTAATGGCTCTTGGAAAATATGCTCTTGCAAAAGAATATATAACTTATAGATATACAAGAGAATTAGTAAGAAAAAGTAATACAACAGATTTATCTATTAAAGAATTAATTGATGGTGAAAGTGAATATTGGAATACAGAAAATTCTAATAAAAATGCTAAAATTGTCACAACTCAAAGAGATTATTTAGCAGGTATTACCTCAACTGATATTACTCGTAGATTTTTACTTACTGAGGATATTGTAAAAGCTCATGATGAAGGTATTATTCATTTTCATGACGCTGATTATTTTGCTCAAAATGCACTTCATAATTGTGATTTAATTAACCTTGAGGATATGCTTCAAAATGGAACAAATATTAATGGTGTAATGATTGAAAAACCTCATAGATTCTTAACCGCAATGACAATTGCAACTCAAATTATTACTGCTGTATCATCATCACAATATGGTGGATGCACAATAACTCTTACACATTTAGCACCTTTTGTAAGATGTAGTTATGAAAGATATTTAGAAAAATATAAAGCAAGAAAATTTAAAAAAGAAGATGCTGAAAAATATGCTAAAGAGGATTTACAAAAAGAAATTACTGATGGAGTTCAAACATTCCAATATCAAATAAACTCAATGACTACGACTAATGGTCAAGCACCATTTTTAAGTGTATGTATGTATCTTGGTGAAACTGAAGAGTATAAAGATGAACTTGCAATGATTATCGAAGAAGTTTTAAATCAAAGAATTCAAGGTATGAAAAATGAAAAAGGTGTTTACATTACACCAGCATTTCCAAAACTTTTATATGTTCTCGAGGAAGATAATATAAGACCAGATAGTAAATATTATTATTTAACCCAGCTTTCCGCTAAATGTACAGCAAAAAGAATGGTTCCAGATTATATTTCTGAAAAGATTATGAAAGAACTTAAAATTGATAAAAATGGAAATGGTCAATGTTATCCTTGTATGGGTTGTAGAAGTTTTTTAACTCCTTATGTTGACACAGAAGGTAAACCTAAATATTATGGTAGATTTAATCAAGGTGTTGTTACTATTAATCTTCCTGATGTTGCACTTTCATCAGATAAAGATATGGAACTTTTCTGGAAAATATTTGATGATAGACTAGAACTTTGTCATAGAGCACTTCAGATAAGACATAAAAGACTTTCAAAAGTTACAAGCGATGTAGCACCAATTTTATGGCAACACGGAGCACTTGCAAGACTTGGTAAAGGTGAAAGTATTCACGACCTTTTACATCACGGTTATTCAACAATTTCACTTGGTTACGCAGGACTATATGAATGTGTAAAATATATGACAGGTCATTCTCATACTGATGAATCTGTTGGTAAAGAATTTGGATTAAAAGTTATGGAGTATATGAATGATAAATGTAAAAAATGGAAAGAGGAAGAAGATATTGATTATTCAGTATATGGAACTCCAATCGAATCAACAACATATAAATTTGCTAAATGTTTAAAAGACAGATTTGGTGTTGTTAAGGGTATCACTGATAGAAATTACATTACAAACTCATATCACGTACCAGTATTCGAAGAAATTGATGCCTTTACTAAATTAAAACTTGAAAGTGAATTCCAAAAACTTTCTCCAGGTGGAGCAATTAGTTATATTGAAACTCCAAACCTTGAAAATAATTTAGATGTTGTTATGGAAGTTATTGAATATATTTATAATAATATTATGTATGCTGAACTTAATACAAAATCTGATTATTGCCAAGCGTGTGGTTATACTGGTGAAATCCTAATTGATGACAATTTAGAGTGGTATTGTCCAAACTGTGGAAACAAAGATCATGACACATTAAATGTTGCTCGTAGAACTTGTGGGTATATTGGAACTAACTTTTGGAATAAAGGAAGAACCGAAGAAATAAAAGAAAGAGTAATGCACATAGATAATAAGGATGCTTAAATATGAGATATCATAAAATTAGAAAAATGGACATTTCTAATGGACCAGGAGTAAGAGTTTCAATATTTATGCAAGGTTGTGAATTTCACTGTGAAAACTGTTTTAATAAAGAAACTTGGGATTTTGATAGTGGCAAAGAGTTTAATGAAAAAACAATTGAGGAAGTATTAGAACTTTGCTCTAAAGATTTTATAACTGGACTTTCTATTTTAGGTGGAGAGCCTTTACATCCAAACAATATTGAGGGAACAACGTTACTTGCTAAAGCTTTTAAAGAAAAATACCCTAATAAAACTTTATGGGTATGGAGTGGTTTTCTATTTGATAAAGATTTAAAAGGCAAGGAAGTACTAAACTACATTGATGTTTTAGTGGATGGCCAGTTTGTAAATAGTCTTCATAATCCAACTTTAAAATGGAAAGGATCCTCAAATCAAAGAGTAATAGATGTTCAAAAAAGTCTAAAAGGAAATAAAATTATAACTATTGAATAACTAGAAAAAAATCTAGTTATTTTTTT
>DJOC01000059.1:16399-36742 GCA_002439555.1 Caryophanales bacterium UBA6448
TATTTCTTTGAAAAACGTAAAAAATATGTAAAATTTTAATTTTTTTAAAGAAATTTAATCAAAAAAGGAGGAAATTGGAAATTTTCCGGTAATAAGTATAGTGAAAGGAGAATTTTAAAATGACATAACAAAATTTTAAAAATGTAAATCAAATGTAAAGTAAAAGAAAGGGGAAATATTATGACATAAAATTAATTTAAAGTGCTAGATTAATTTAGTCCAGTTTAAAATATGCAAAATAGCTTATACAATATAAGAAATGAAAATATGAAATAGTACTTTAAATCCAAATTAAGAAAGTTTGCTAAAATGTCTAATGTTTATAAAGATGTTACAGAAAATTTTCTATTATTTATCGTTCCTAATAATTATAATATATCATTTGCTAAAGAAATTGTTGCTAATGGAAAAACTTATAAACTTAATAATCAAAATAAATTCAATTTTAGAAACAATGAAATAAATGTGGCTTTTTGGTTAATTAACACTATAGGTGGTAAAGTTGAACTCCGATTTGAAATAGGCGAAGAACGAAATATAATTAGTGCAGATTATAATTTTTTATCTGAACCTTTAGATTTAAAAGAAATAAAAAGGGGAGCTAGTAAATATTCATTTGGACACAATGTGACTAAACAAGCAAAGTCATTTATAATGGACGTTACAAATAATAGTAATATGACTGATGAGTTAATTAATGAAAATTTAGAAAATGCTTTTAACTATAAACAAGATTTAAATTATATAATTGTCAAAAGAGATAATGATTTACTAGGCATATATAAAAGAAAGTGATAATTTGCTAATTGAGACATAAAAAAAGAAGCGATACCCTCTGCACAAGCAGTGGGACCGCTTCCATAAACTCATTTTATCATAGATATTTATTTTCTGTCAAATATAAAAAGAAGCGACACCCTCTGCACAAGCAGTGGGATCGCTTCCATAAATTCATTCTATCATACTGTTTACTGTATGTCAAATATAAAAAGAAGCGACACCCTCTGCATACAGCAGTGGGATCGCTTCCATAAGAGCATTCTATCATATACATTTACTAACTGTCAAACTAAAAATGTAAAAAAAAGAAAGGAGGGATTAAAAATGATTGAAATTAATTTAAATATATCAGGTACACTTGCGGATTTTGAATGGGCATCAAAAGTGTATTCTGTTACTTCAAAAGACGAAGAATATGTTTTAACACTTGCATGTAGCATTTTAAATAGAGATGAAAAGTATAAAAAATACTCTGTAATAAAGGATGAAAATGGAAAACCACTTTATGCTTTAAATAGTGAAACTGGTAAAAAAATATATTTTAAAGATGTTAAAATGAACCTAAATTTTACGCGTACAGATTTGTAAATTGATTTATGTCATATTATGTAGTATAATTAAATTGCATTTGAGGTGAAAAATGAAAAAATTATGGAAGAATAATAGGGTGGTTTTTGTACTTGTAATAATTCTAATTATTTGTTTTATTGCAATATGCAGTGTTGCTCTAACTTTCTTTTATTCAAAAGATACAAATGAGTATGGTAATAGACTTGATGGTATTGAGAAACATCAAATATCTAATGAATTTAAGTCTAGTTACAAAGAAAAATTTTTAGAAAGTGAAAATGTTAAAAGTGTAGATTTTAATATTAGAGGTAGAATTATTTATGTAGAAATAAAGTTTGATGAAAATATAACTTTAGATAATGCTAAAAAGTTAGTAGAAAACTCTATGAGTCTTTTTGAAGAGGATACACTATCATATTATGATGTTCAATTTATACTTCAAAGTGATAATTTTACAATAATGGCATCAAAAAATAGTGCATCTGAAAATATTTCTTGGAATAATAATACACCGATAAAAGAAGAGGACAATGATGAAGAAAAATAAAAAAATAGTGCTTATATGCACTTTTATTTGTCTAATAGTAGTGGGCATAGTTATAGGAATTATTATGTACCTAAGGGCAAATACGCTTACTGTAAATGAAAAAAAATGGATTGATGAAAACAGTCAAAAACAAACACTTCTTAGTATAAATGTTTTAAATAATTCATCCGTATTTGGTAGTGATGGTACAGGAGTATTTTACGATTTTCTTGATACTTTTGCTGAAAAATATAACTTGAATATTAATAAAGTTACATTTAACTATGGTTCTGTAAATGGAGCTGTTTCCTTAAATTTAAAACAGTCTTTAACTGAAAATGATGAAGTTTTCTATGAAGATCATTATGTTTTAATTGGAAATAATAGTGAAATAATCACAAGTATTTCAGATATATCAAATAGTAATATTGCTATTTTAAATAGTGATTTATCTAATGTATCAAAATACTTAACTAGTTATAGTTTAAATTATAAAACTTATGAAGATATTGATAGTTTATTTACTTCGATGAGTGAAAATAAATATGCTATTGTACCACTTCATTTATATTTAAATAATATTTTTAATAATAACAAAGAAATAATTTATCATTTTAGTGATATAAATATCTATTATGTTCTTACTACAAATGATGATATTTTAAGTTCAATACTAAAAAAATATTATGATACTTGGAAAGAAAATTTCGAAGAAAGTTATGATGAAAATCTATTTAGTTTAATTTCAAGTAAACTTGGTTTAACTGAATATGAGATAGAACAAATGCGCTCTGTTAGTTATAAATATGGTTATGTAAATAATTCTCCGTATGAAGTTATTTCTGGAGGTAACTATGGTGGCATAGTGGCTGTTTATTTACAAAGATTTATGACTTTTTCAGGTACTGATTTTACATTTAAAAAGTATAGTAATTTTGCCAAATTTAATAAGGCTGTTACTAACAATGAAATCGATGCTTACTTTGGTTACTATAATTTAAATAGTTTTAATAAAACATCAAGTGGTGTAGATGTAAATTACGTAGTAGTCGCTAATATTAAAAACGATGTAGTTATTAATAGTATTAATGCTTTAGCAGGTAAAGAAGTTTATGTTCAAAATAATTCACTTTTATATTCATATTTAAGTAATATTTCTGGTGTTCAAATTAAGACCTATAAAAATGCTAAAGAACTTACTAAACTTAATAATAAAGATTGCATTATTTTAGTCGATAGTAATATTTATGAATATTATAAAACCCACGGACTTGGAAATTATACTATTAGAACAAGTGGAAGTTTAAAAGAGGTTTATAACTTTAGAATCAAAGATAATGGTGCATTATATAAACTTCTTAATAAATATATAACTGTTTTAGATAGTCATAAAATCTTAAATGAGGGTATTAATAATCATAGTGAAACGGTTAAACATGGTGCTGTTATATCACTCCTTGCAAAATATTTTATATATTTCTTAATTATATTTGTCATCGTTGCTTACTTAGTAATTAGAAAAACTAGAAAAATTACAATTGCTAAAAAGATTAAAAAGGATGATAAATTAAGATTTATAGATCAATTAACCTTGCTTAAAAATCGTAATTATTTATCAGAAAATATTAATGTATGGAATAATAATACGATTTACCCACAGACAATACTTATTGTTGATTTAAATAGACTTCAGGAAATTAATGATACAAAAGGTTATGAAGAGGGAGATAAACAAATTAAAGCTGCTGCAAATATTTTGATTAGAACGCAGCTTGATAATTCAGATATAATTAGAACAGATGGTAATGAGTTTGTGGTATATTTAGTAGGTTATAATCAAAAGCAAATAACAAATTATATTCATAAACTTAATAAGGAATTTAAATCACTTCCTTATGATTATGGTGCAGAATTTGGCTATTCAATGAAAATTGATGAAATTAAAACTATTGAGGATGCTTTGAACGAGGCAACAAAAGTATTAAAAAAGCAAAAGGAAGTAAATGAAAACAAGGATTAAAAGGTTTTATAAAAGATTTATTAAGGTCGTAAGAAGAAGTGATATGAAATTACTTCCAGGGCAACTCGCATTTTTTATGGTACTTGCGATTGTTCCAACATTAACACTTCTTACTTATGGTGCATCAGTTTTAAACCTTTCAATGGATTTTATTTATAGTTTTTTAGAAAAAGCCTTTTCTAATGATGTAGCAAGACTTCTTTTAAGTACAAGTTCTGAAAGTACAGGCTTAAAATTAACAATACTATTACTTACTTGTTACTATTTATCAAGTAATGGTATGGACTCTGTAATTCTTTGTTCAAATACAATTTATAATATAGAAAATAAAGGTTGGTTTAAACGAAGATTTAAGGCAATTGTTCTATCAATTATCTTAATATTCCTTTTGATATTTTTACTACTTGTTCCTTTATTTGGCACCGTAGTGGTAAATTTAATAACAAAAGTAAATTTAAATCCAAGTATTACTAGTACGATTATAAAAGTATTTGAATATTTACGAAGCCCAATTATGATAGTATTATTATTTTTCTTAATAAAAATAATTTATACTCTTGCTCCGGATAAAAAGATTAAATCACATAATACAAATTATGGAGCCCTTTTTACGACAATACTTTGGACAATTGTTACAGAGATTTATTCAACCTATATTCAAAATTATGCATCATATACTTCATTTTATGGTGGACTTGCTAATATCTGTATTTTAATGATTTGGTTTTATTTCCTTGCATATGTTTTTGTTATTGGAATGGCACTTAATTATCAAAGAGAAAATGAAAATTACCAAAAACTACCATAATAAAGTACTAACACTTGTATATAATAATAATATGTACACAGGTATTACTTAGTACATTTTAAAAGTTTTAATATCAATATAGCAAATGTAGCTAACGATATTGAAAAGTAATATTCTAAAAAAGATGGACGATTAATTTCCATCTTTTTTATATTGTACTTGTTCTTTTATTTTGATTTAGTTTATTAAATAATTCATTTTCAATCTCGGGAGCAATTTCTATAGAAAGTTCAATGTTTTTAGGAATATCTCTTTTACTTATTGCTTTATAAGATTTTACATCATTATCACTTTTTTTATTAAACATCCCAAGTATACAATAAATATTATCTTTAACTTGTTTGAATAATATTCTAGTTTGATAACCCTTTATTTCATAAACATCCTTTAAATTGCTATTATTTTTAAGCATTTTTATACATCCATTTGGAAGTGTACCATATTTAAATCCATTAATAAGATTAGTAATATTTTCGTAATATTCTTCGGGAATATCCTTTAAATCGGAAATGATTTTGGCATTAAGAGGATTTACTTTTGAAGTAGAGTATATAAGTATGTTTTCCTCTTTTAAAGGAAGGGGAGCATCTTCGATTACAATTTCTTTATTAAATGTTTTTTCATAGTAATCTCGAATCATTGTATAAATATTAAGTGCTTTAAAGTAATCTTCGGTTAACATTTTTCTTTCTTCATTTGAACGGGACATACTTGTATCTAATATAAATGAATAATAAGTAAGCAGTTCCTCTTGGAGAATTTCCATTAGTTTTTGATATAAATAACTTTTTTCTTTTTCATCATCAAATTCTTTACTATATTCTGTGGCAAAAGCAATAATTTCTTTTTTATCTAATCTATCTATTTGACCCTTTAAATAATCAGCACAAGAATCTAAAATATTTTTTCTATTTGGATTAATTTCTTCGAAAGGAATAACCTCAAAGCCCATATTTACAATTGTGGGAATTTTTAAATATAGTTCGTTTATAAAATTTATTTGTTTTATATCAAAAGCTTTAATTTTTTGACTGTAGAAATTAAGTTCATTAAAATATATTGCTAGATCTTTATCAGATATATGATATTCACTTTTTATAAGAAGTAATATTTGTTTTATATCTTCGGTAATTCTTATAGATACTGCCGCTTTTCTTTTTAAGGAAAATAGAAATATTTTACAAGAATTATAATAATTAGAATATATTTCTATATTTTCATTTAAAATGGCACTTTTTTGTAAATCGTTTTGCAATTCTTCATATAAAATATTTTTAAAATCATTTATTGAATCATTGTTTCTACTATAAAGTCTATTTATAAAAATATTTACATAACTATCATTATGAAATATTTCTTGGAGTAAAATTTCAATTTTAAGTCTATTTTCAAAGATAATATCATAGTCTACATTTAAATAACTTAACACCTCTTTTAAAAGAATAATACGGATATTTAAACTTTCATTTTCATTTATATCTTTTTTAGAATTTTCAATATAAAGTTTAATATAATAATTAATTTTATCTAACTCATTCATAATATTTTTTAATCAATTTGATATATAATTGATTTCCTTTCTATCTATACTAATTATAAAGTACTTTGGAAAAACTTGCAATAAATATGAATAAATTACATTTTCATTTAACATAATTATAGTGTATGAAAAATGTTTATGATGAAAATATATGTAGATTATTTAGAAGTGCTGAAGAAGAAAGACAAAGATTAGAGTCAGAATATGTAAGTACTGAACATTTACTTTTGGCAATTTTAAAATATGATAACAAAGTAAGTAAATATTTGAAAAGTTTAAATGTTACTTATGATACTTTTACAAACACCTTAAATAAATATATACCTCCAGAAAAAAGTTCAAGTAATGTTAATATTTATACACCACTTTTGAAAAAAATAATATCTCAAACGGAAAATCCAAGTGAAGAAAGTTTATTTTTTAATATTTTAAATGAAGGTGAAGGAGTAGCCATTAGAATACTTATGAATATGGATGTTGATGTTGATAACCTTTATAATTATTTTAAAAATGATAACTCTATTAGTAATTTAAAATGTCTTAAATATGGTGAAATTTTAAATGAAACAGCTTCATTTAATGAAAAAGTTGTTGGTAGAGAAAAAGAAATCGATTTAATACTTGAAACTTTACTACGAAAGAAAAAATGTAATCCTCTTTTGATTGGGGATGCGGGAGTAGGCAAAAGCGCTATAGTCGAAGAAATTGCACGAAGAATAAAACTAAATAAAGTTCCCTTTAAGTTTAAAGACTTTATAATTGTTTCACTTTCAATGTCATCCCTTATTGCAGGTACTAAATACCGTGGAGAATTTGAGGAAAGACTTAATAATATTTTAGATCAAATAAAAGGTAATGATAACGTAATTTTATTTATTGATGAAATGCATACAATGGTTAATGCTGGTGCTGCTGAAGGAGCTATTAGTGCAGGTGATATTTTAAAACCAACTCTTGCAAGGGGAAATATTAAATGTATTGGTGCTACTACAAAAGAAGAATATGAAAAATATTTTGTTAAAGATAAGGCTTTAGCCAGAAGATTTGAAACAATATTTATTAAAGAACCTACGGAAAATGAAACAATTGACATTTTAAAAAGTATAAAAGAGGAGTATACATCTTTTCATAAAGTAAATATTTCTGATGAAAATATTGAATTGCTCGTTCATCTTGCTAATGTTTATTTTCCAAATAAGAAAAGCCCTGATAAAGCAATAGAACTTTTAGATAGCACTCTTTCATATGTAAAATATAATTATTCAAATGGTATTATTAAAGAAAAAGAAATCAAATTAAAGGGTTTACAAACTAAAAAAATATATAATATAGAACTTGGTAATTTTAAAGAGGCTCTTATTAAAAGTAAAGAAGAAAAAACACTTTTAAAAGATTTAACTTTACTTAAAAGTGGTAAGAATGTAGTAGCCACTAAAGAAGATATATTAAATGTATTAGAACTTAAAAATAATATTATAGATACCTCTAAAAAAGTTAAAAGAATAAATAATTTAAAGAAAGATTATCATAAAAATATAATTAATAAAATAATTAATAAACTTGAAAATAATAGGGTAAGTGTTTTAACTTTTGTAGGTGATTATAAAAATCTAATAAATGATTTAGCTATATCACTTAACTATGATATTTTAAAAGTAAATGCTAATATGGAAAAAATATTTGATAAACTAAAGTATAATCCAAGTACTATTTTTGTAGTAAATAATTTAGATAATTATAATTTCAATAATATTGTAAAAAAAGCGAAAGAAAATAATTTAGTGGAATATAATAATGAATATGTTTCCTTCAATAGTGCAATTGTTATTTATACTTTAAAAGAAAATAATATTGGATTTATTAATAGTGCTAGTGATGATGTTATTTATTTAGATACTGCCACTTTACACTAATTTGACACAAAAGTAAAAATGTGCTATAATAACCTTAGTTAAGGGGGACCACTATGAATAATAAAGAATATCCATTACATATGGTTAAAATAATGGTTAAAGCCATTAAAACACTTAAACTTATGCAAAGTTATGTACTAGAAAATAGAATAAGTCAAATTAGTTTTATAGAATACTCTAGTTTATTAAAAATTATTTATAATGAACATTTTATTGATGATGAAGATATTTTATCATATGCAAATAGTTTATTAAATGCAAATGTAATAGTTAAACAAGAGGAAAAATATAATCAAACTATGGAGGAACTTAATGATTTAGTTTCAAATATTAACTTAGGAAGATGATTTCTAAGTTTTTTTAGGATTTAAAAGTAGTATATAAAATAAGATGATTAAATGAAATTCGATGTATTGCATGGTTGTATTTTTTTTGATTTGTCATAAACTTTATTATGATTTCAATATTATGGACATTTTTAATTGTTATAGGAATTTTATATAGTTTTTTAACTGGAAATATAAATGTTATTAACGAAAGCATATTAACTAATGCAGATAAAGCTTTAAAGTTGATATTAAGTTTATTTCCAACGATTGTTTTATGGTCAGGAATAATGAAAATTGCGGAAAATGCTGGAATGCTTTCAACGTTTGCTAAGTTTTTAAGGCCAATTTTATCTAAACTTTTTCCCTCAGTTCCAAAAGATAATCCTTCACTTGGTTATATTGCTTCGAATATTGCTGCGAATATGTTAGGACTTGGTAGTGCCGCAACACCTTTTGGACTTAAGGCAATGAGTGAGCTTCAGAAAATAAATAATAAAAAAGATACTGCCTCAACGCCAATGATAACGTTTTTAGTATTAAATACCGCAGGAGTTACCATAATTCCAACAACAATAATAGCCATAAGACTTGCTTATAACAGTTTAAATCCTACGGAAATAATTGCTCCAGCATTAATATCAACATCTTGTTCTTGTTTGTCAGCGGTAATAATTGATTATTTTATAAGGAGAAAACGAAGATGAAACTTTTTTCTATTATAGTTATTCCTTTATTTATTTTGTTTGTAGTTTTCTATGGTTATATCAAAAAACTTGATGTATATTCCTTCTTTTTAGAGGGTGCTAAAGAGGGAATTAAAATAGTTTATAATATTTTCCCTGCTGTGCTTGCAATGGTTTTTGCGGTTAATATTTTTTTAGATAGTAATATGCTTCCATTTTTACTAAAACCAGTAACATCTTTTTTTAATTTACCTCCAGAAATACTTCCAATGGCATTTTTAAGGCCAATATCCGGAACAGCCTCGATGAGTATAATGACTAAAATATTTGAAATATATGGACCTGATACTTATCCTGGAAGGCTTGCAAGTGTACTTCAAGGCTGCACTGATACCACAATTTATGTAATTGCCCTTTATTATAGTAGTGTGAAAATAACTAAAAGTAGATATACTGTAGTAGTGGGCCTTTTAGCGGATTTAGTCGGGCTTATTATGGCATTTATTTTAACTAGGATTTTCTTTTGATGTATGATATAATTTTTGTGGTGGAAAGTTTATGGAAAAAATTCAAAAAGTTATAGCAAATAGAGGATATACCTCACGAAGAAAAGCAGAAGAGTTAATTATGCAAGGAAAAGTGTATGTTGATGGTAAAAAAGCCTCTATTGGAGATAGAATAGAGGAAAACGCAAATATTTCTATTGATGGTAAAGAAATCGTAGGTACAAATAATAAAGTATATTTTCTATTAAATAAACCAAGAGGAGTAGTTTCTACAGTAAATGATGATAAAGGTAGAAAAACAGTTGTTGATTTTATTGATACAGATGAAAGAATTTACCCAGTTGGTAGACTTGATTATGATACAACAGGACTTTTAATACTTACGAATGATGGTGAACTTGCAAATAAACTTACTCATCCTAAAAATAAAATAGTTAAGATATATTTAGCAAAATGTGCTGGAATTATTACAAAAGAGCAAATTGACAAATTAAAAAAAGGTATTTATATTGATGATAGAAAAGTAGATATTATTGATTTTAAAGTAAAAAAAATAGATAAAGAAAAAAATGCAACATTTATTTCAATATCTATTATTGAGGGTAGAAACCATATAGTAAAAAGATTATTTGAAAGTATTGGCCTTTTGGTCGACAAGCTTACTAGAACTCACTATGATTTTTTAGATTTAGGTAATTTAAAATCAGGCGAATATAGAATATTATCAATTAAAGAAGTAAAAAAACTTTATCGAAATTAAAAAATAACCCACGGGTTATCTTTTTTTTAGTTACATTCTTCGCAGTGGCAGTCATCACAATGACAATCTTCACAAGAACATTTATTTTCTTCTTCAGTAATTTTGATTGCATTTACAGGACAAGAAGAAATAGCATTTTGTAAGTTTTCACTTTCAAGATTTTCTTGTGAAATGGCTTCAGAAAGACCATCTTCATTAAAGTCGAAATGCTCACTATCAATAGCTACACAAGCACCACAACCGATACATTTTTCATCATCAACAATTATTTTTTTCATTTATTCCTCCTTTTTCATTATAACATGTATTTGAAAAAATATGTAAAAAATTTGACAAATATTAAAAATATGATAAAATAATACCTCGTCAAAAGGGGAAAAACTATGAAAGTATATAGAATTGCAAATAGAATAGAAATAGATAATTTTTTAGAAAATAAATCATTTATGAGAATTGGTAGTACATTTAATGAAATTTGTAGGAATAATTCTCATCATTATAAGAGAAATACTTTTTATATGCATTTTTTTGATAGTAAAGCTGATACGTTTTATTTTAATAGTCCATTAAAAAGATTTTTATGTACTTATGATATTCCTGATGAGGTAACTCAAGGCCATTTAGGAATTGGAAAATATATTTCTAAATATGATTCAAGTAAAGAGGTTTATGTTTTAGAATATGCTATTCCAAGTAAATTTATTAAATTAGAATATTTAGAAAGTATTGAAGTTTTACCAGTTAATTATACATTTAAAGAATTTTTACAAAGTGGAGAATATAACAGTCAGATAATTTATAGTAAAGAAAACACAAATTTATTAAAAAGATAATAATTTACTTTAATAAGTTATAAAATTATGTTATCATTAAATAGTAGAGGTGTTTTAGTATGGATGAATATGGACAAAAAATTCCGAGTAGAGCTTCGAGAAATCAAGAACTATACAAAGAAATTAGTAAAACAGAACTTGATAATTATGAAGTTAGAAGTAATGAAGCCGTAATTGGAGATAACAAAGGTAGTATTGATGTAGAAAAAATTAAAAGTATATTAGATACTCATTATAAAGATGCTCCGAAAAGAAGGAGTATTGCTATCGAAAATGAAGAAATTGTTAAGACTAAAGCAGAAGAAACTAAAGAATATGATATTAATGTAATTTTAGATAAAGCAAGAGAAGTAAAAGAGGATGATTACGAAAAAGAAAGAAATAAAAAACTTCGTAATACAGGTTTTGATATATTAAGTAGTTTAGATTTTAATGAAGAAAAAGAGGAAAGCAGTCATAAAGTAAGTGATAAAACTGCTGAAGAACTTGCAAATTTAATTAATACAATTTCAATAAATGAAAAGGCTATTAAAAAAGCAAGTGAAGAAAGTGATCCACTTTCACTCTTTGAGGATTTAAAAGGTGGCGATAATACAGAGGTTATCGAAGGTATTCACGATGATATTGAAAAAACTAAAGAAACAGTTTTCGAAGAAGTTAATAGTAATGAAGTAAAAGAAAATACAACTTCATTAGATAAATCATTTTTTACACAATCAACAAAATTTAAGAAAGAGGATTTTGATGACTTTGCTGATATCGAAGATAGTAAATCATCAGTATTTGTAAAAATAATTATAGTTTTATTAATCCTTGCTTTTGTAGCTGGAATTGTTATTTTAGTAAAATCATTTTTATAACATATAATTTAATATGAAATTAAAAGAAAGACTTAAAAGAAAATATTATATTTTGATAACCTTTTTAATAAGTCTTTTTTTGTTTACCTTAATTTTTAGTTTATATAGTAAAAAACTAAATCCTAAACTAAATGATTATATTGATTTTTTAGTTAAAGATGAAATATATAAAAATATTATTAAAAGCAATAATTTTATAACCAATGAAGAAGTTAATGATATTTTATATATTGATAAAAATGATAGTAATGAAATTGTTTATTTAGATTATAATATGGATAAAACTTATAAATTATTAAATAAATATATTGATAGCTTAAGAAGTGATAAACAAAAAAGTAAAATTTTAAAAGTACCATTTTTTATAATAAGCGATAATATTATTATTTCTTCGTTAGGGCCTAAAGTGAAATTTAAATATGAAATAATGAATAATATAAAAGGTAAAATTAAAACGAAAGTAACAGATTTTGGTGTAAATAATGCTCTTGTTGAAATGTTTTTTGAACTTGAAATAGGCTATTTAGTGATTATTCCTATGAATAAAAAAGAAAGTGTTTTAAAAACAGAAATCTTAATTTCTTCGAAAGTTATTAATGGAAAAGTACCAACTTTTTATGGAAAAAATATCTTTAAAGAAAGTAGTGTTGGTACTTCCAATTAAAAAAAAACTATGCTATACTTAATAATAGGTGAGAGTATGAAAAATAGTGTGTTTATTAGTGAAGCATTTACTAGTGTAATTAATGATTATTTAAAAGGTAAGTCACATCCTGAGGGTGTAACATATAACTCTTTTTTAGTTGTCGTAATAAGGCTTCTTACACTAATTTATGATGAACTAGATATATTGAATCCTTTTTATTTAAATAATGAACAGGCTTTAAATGATAATTTAGAAAAATATGGCTATTCATATAATAATATTTGTGCTTTTAAACGAGGCTTTAATCATTTTTATGAAAAAGAAAATTCTGAAGACTTCATTAATTTACAAAAAATGCTTATAGATATGTTTGCTCTTAAGAAAAAAAGCATGGATTTAAAAGAAAGTGAGATAGAAAGTTTTAAAAATTTACTATATACTCAAAAATCACCCAATTCATTAATAACCTCTTATAACTTTTTAATGGCTAAAGATGTAAATGAAATAGAAAATTATTTTGAAAAAATAGTTAAAGAAAATGTTTATAAAAAGAAAGAAAGAGAAAAGAAAAAATTAAATATTGATGCATATGAAATTTTAAAATATTCTTTAGAGGATATTAATAAAATGGATGCTGACCAGCTTGATGAAGTAAACAAAAAGGTATATAATTATTTTGATATTAATGAAAATGCAATTAATAAGGATTATTTACTTGATAAGGCAGTATTCGATTTTAATAATCCAAAGCCATCACTTTCAACTGGGAATGGTTATGTAGATATTTTATTAATACTTTCTATAGTGGTAACACTAGGACTAGTAATATTTTTACTAACAATATTTGTTTTTTAGGGGGATAAATGAAAATAACAATTAATGGTAAAACATACGAAGTAATAAAAAATGAAAAAGATGGGGTAGAAGAAGAGGTTTTAAAAGAGGCAATTACTGAATATTTTGAAAATTTTGATTATATAGTAGGTGATTGGGCTTATGGAAAACTTCGTTTAAAAGGTTTTAATGATAAAAAAAATAAAAATTTTAAACCAATTAATGATATCAAAAATGTAGATACATATATTGAAAAATATTGTGCATATGGTTGTAGATATTTTATTTTAAAAGTTATTGAAAAAGATAAGTGATTTTGTTATAATTTAATTATCATATGAAGGGATTGATATAGATGAGTAAGATTAAGGTAAATTTAACAAGTGGAAATGTTTTTGAAAAACCATTAGTAACTTGTTTTCAAGGGACAAGTGCAAACTATGTTGTTTTTGACAATGAAATGAATGGTTCAATGGGCCTTCCAATTATATGTATTAGTAAATTAAATGGAAATAGGTTAGAGAAGATTTTTGATCAAAGTGAATGGGCTAGTGTAAAAGAAAATTTAAAATCTATTATAAGTGGTTCAACTCTTATGTATTTAGCAGTACCTGAAAATTTAAATGCACAAGATGATTTCTTTACACAACTTACTTTACCGGTAGCATCATTTGATGTATTAAAGAGTAGTTATAATCCTCCGAAACCTGAACCAGAGGTAATGCCTGCACCACAACCTGAAGTAGCTCCAGCACCTGCACCAGCTCCAGAGGTTATGGAAACGCCAGCTCCTCCAGTAATGGATGGACCAATATCATTTGGCGGTATGAATACTGCTCCAGTTACGCCAAATGTAGGCACACCAGTAATGAATAGCAATCCGGCTTCAAACTCAGCACCGCAAATGATGGGAACAAATGATATGTTAGGACAAACTAATACTATGCCAAATGAGATGGCTCCGATGAATAATCCTATGAATCAAATGCCAGTTTCTGAACCAGTTTCAAACATAAATTATGCAGATTTAAAAGAAACATTTATGAAATCTTGTGAGAATATGTTTGATGCTTTAGTAAAAAGATTTGAAAATAAATAACTTTCATAAAATTGAAAGTTTTTTTATATATTATAATATGAAAGATTTAATAGAATATTATTATAATTTAGTAATTGATAAACTTTTTATCGAGGATGATAAGTATCATTTTAAAATTAGTAACCACGAGTTTTATTTTGTTTATTTTTCTAGAACTAAAGAGGAACTTGATGATATTTTATTTGTTTCAAATGAACTAAAACAAAAGGGCATAAATGTTCATAATATAAGGTTAAATGTTAATAACAGTTATTTAACAAAGGTTGATGGACTAGATTATGTTTTACTCGAAGTATTTAATATGGATGAAATAATTGATATATTTAGTATAAATAATTATAATAAAAAGCTTTCATTAAATGGTATAAAAAGTAATCTTTACCGTAATAATTGGGCTTATTTATGGAGTGCAAAAGTTGATTATATTGAAAGTCAAATAAATGAGATTCAGTATGATAAAATAATTGATAATTCAATAGACTATTATATTGGTCTTTCAGAAAATGCTATATACTATGTTAACAATGTAAATTCAAAATATAGTATGACATCTCTAGATAAAATTGTTTTATCAAGAAAAAGAATTATGAGTCCAAATTATAGTTTGAATTATTTTAATCCACTTTCTTTTATCTTCGATTTAGAGGTTCGCGATATTGCCGAGTATATAAAATCATCATTTTTTGATAATGGTGATGCTTATCTTGATTTAGAGTCTTATCTTAAAAGTACTAAACTTACAATATATTCTTACAATATGCTTTTTGCAAGGCTTCTTTTTCCATCATATTACTTTGATATTTATGAAAAGGTTGTTAATAAAAATGTCTCTTCGGAGAAACTATTAAAAATAATAAATAAAGCAAATGATTATGAAAACTTCTTAAAAAAAGCATATGTTTTAATATCAACATATGCTCCCTTAGAAAATATTGAATGGCTTAAAAATTAACATTTATAATGCCTTTGATATCAGGAATTTCTTCTTTAAAAAAGTTAAGTAAATTCTCATTAATTGTATTATCTTGATATAAACAATTTGCACAAGCACCATAAAGTTTAATATAGATATAACCATCTTCGTATTTAACAAATTCAATGTCACCACCATCCATATTTAAATAGGGGCGAACTTTTTCAATAACATTTAAAATCTTTTCTTCCATATAAATCACTATATTATTATAGCATTTTTTTTGAAAATATGATAGAATTTTGTTTGTGAGGAATAGTTTATGGCAGAGTATAGAACGGGTAGTATCGTTAAATGCCAAGTAACTGGAATAGAGAAGTATGGTGCTTTTGTAAATGTCGATGGTATTTACAGTGGTCTTATTCATATTTCGGAAATATCAAATGGTTTTGTAAAAGATATTAATGACTTTTTACAAATTGGTGAAATTATTTATACGCAAATACTAGATGTAGACGAGGAAAATAATAGGCTTAAATTATCTATAAAAAATATAAATTATAAATCAAATACAAAAAGTAAAGTTAAGGAATCTAGACTTGGATTTTTACCTTTAAAAAATCATTTAAATACTTGGATTAGTGAAAAACTATCCGAAATAAATGAGAATAATCAAAAGTAGGTTATTCTTTTTTAGTTTATAACATAAAAAAAACTTCCATAAGGAAGTAATTTTTTAATGGTGCCCGAGGCCTGCACCAATAAGATAATTGAAATCCCGTATATTCGGGGTTTTTTAGTGTTCTATTTTCCAAAAAACTATGGTAATTTCCATTATTTCCATATATTCCGTGGTAATTTTATGGTAATTTTTAATTATAAATATTTATCAGTCGTTGCTGCCACTTCCTTTCTAATTTTATTTTCTAAATGTCCATATTTGTTAACTGTAGTAGAGTAGTTGCTATGTCCAATTCTTTTTGATATGTGATATAATTCCCAACCATCAGCCATCATAAGTGCTACATAGGTATGCCTTAAATCATATAATCTTATTTTGGGTACATTTGCAAGCTCACAATATTTGTAAAATGCTTTTCTTAAAGAAACATCAGAATATGGTCTATTTGTATTATAATTGTAAAATATTAAATCGTTAATATTAATTTGCCTTTTTATTAAATACTCTTTATATTTTTTTAACTCTATAATCAATTTTTCTGATACATCAACTACACGATCTGATGAATAAGTTTTAGTCGTTGATAAAAAATCACTTGAGTTGGTATCATAATTGATAGAATGAGAGATTAATATAGTATTATCAGACTCGTTAATACTACTCCAAGTTAAAGCTCTAGACTCCCCAATTCTATCTCCTAAATATAATCCTAGTAATACAATAATTTTAGTTCTATAACCAATTGCTGAATTATCATTTTTAATATAATTAATAAATCTAGTAAATTCTTCTATAGTCCAGTACTTCATTTCGGTTTTAGTCGTTTTTATATATTTAATTCCTTCTACAGGGCTTTTGTCAATTATTTCTTTAATTGATACGCACCAGTGAAAAAACGCTCTAAATTGCTTTAATAATTCATTTTTTTGTTTATCAGAAGTATCTTGTTTTTTTAAAAATTCAATAATATCTTCTTTCGTTATTTTATTTATTTTTGTGCTATCTAATTCATTAAAATAACAATTATAGAATAATTCTTTCTTGTGTACAGTATTGTATGAAAGTTTTTGTACTTCTTTACAATTATATATATATTCATTCCATAAATCTTTAAAAGAGTAGGAATTAATATTAACATCAACTTTCTTTATATTTAATTCTAATTTTGATTTATAATCTTTCGCAATTTTTATATCAAAGATTTTTTGATTATTAATTTTAGATACAGTAGTGTTATTATGTCTTATTACATAATTTCCATTTTTACTATGCCTATAAACATTTGCATATCTTGTTTTTTCATAAATTTTTTCCATATTAAAAGTCCTTTCTTTTTATTGTTTTAAGGACTATTCTATGGTATAATTAACCTTGTAGAAAGTCCCTAATCTGTTTGTGGTATTTTCTATACGGAGTTAATCAGCTCCACACCCTTACTCTTTGCAGAGAGTAAGGGATTTTTTATTTTTTTGATTTTTCATCATCTTTTAAAACTACATCTTTAAAATAAGTTCTTGTTCCTGTTGATTTAAAATTCTCTTCTAAAAATTCTTCCCAAGTCATATTTTTTGATGTCTATCTTGCCTCGTTTTTTAAACTATTAATGTTCAAAAATGCTATAATGCTGGCAATGATTGATGCCCATAAATAAATGCTATAATAATCTAAAAACCAATTTGTAATTGCCAAATAGTATAAATAAAGTAAACCACCCCAAAATGCTATACCTATTATATTTATATAATCTTTTTTGGGGATTTTAATAAAAAGTATACCTAATATTTGAATGCCAGCAATAATGGTAATGATTAAGGTAAATAAGGCAACTAAGATACATAATAATATATTCAATATTATTCCTCCTTTCATATTTGTTTTATAATAAAATAGGGGTGCATAGAGTGAAATACGATGATTTTATTATATTACTTAAAAGTTGTAATATAGATATAACCTTGTATTTTTTTCTAATTGAGGATTATTTTTGATCCTCTTTTTTTGTACCATCTATAATATTTTTGATTGTTTAATGATAAATTTATTTACTATTATAACTATTTATTATCTTTTTTTATTACAAAATCCTTATTAGCAATGGCAAAGTCGATTAATTTTTTTGCATCTTCTTCTGTAATATTATTATCATCAATACCTTTATTTCTGAGAATTTTTTTAAAATCCTCATCTGTAGGTTCATAGGAGGTATTATTTTTTAAATCTGTGCCTAAAAATGTACCTAGCTCACTAATAGGTATTTTGAAGGCATTTAAAACATCTACAACATTATCAATAGAAGGTGTAATAATATTACTTTCCCATCTCCCAATAGTTGTTTGATTAACCCCAACTAATTCTCCTAGTTTGCTTTTTGTCATATTATTTTTTTCCCTTAAATATTTCAAATTAGTACTAAAATAATTTTGCATCTAGTTCCTCCCTTCAGTATGATTTTACAATATTTTTATAAAAAAATCAATAAAACCTGTGCAAAAAAGCATAAAAGTTATTGACATATGCGAAAAAGCATAATATAATTTTAATTGTTAGGAGGTAAAATGAAAGAGAACATAAGAAATTATATTGCTGATGAGTTACGAGCACTTCGCTCAAGAAAAAATTTAAGTCTTATGGAATTATCCGATATTTTAGGTATAAGTAAAGATACGATTAGTAGATATGAAAATGCAACAACGCCTATAAATATTGATACATTAGAAAAATTTTTAACTTATTACAATATAGACTTCGATATTTTTTTTAAGAATGTATGTGCGAATAAGCACAATGAAAAAAAAGAGGAATAGGAAAGTTAATGATAAAAAGCATCTGCAAATGCTATACCACAAACAGAAAGGAGAATATATGAAATATTATACGTGTAAAGACATTCAAAAAATAACTGGTTGTTGTCAAGCAAAATGTTATTCAATTATAGCCGAATTGAATAAAAAGTTACAAAAAGAGTATCCAGGAACAATTGTATTAGAAGCAAAGATTCCAATATGGTATTTTAACAAAAAAATGTTATGTGAAGGAGAACCGAATAATGAAAAAGAAATTAAACAAGACTAATTTATTTGTATTAATAATCTATGTATTAAGTGCACTAGTAATCATATTTGACTTACTTGCTATTACAATAACAACATTTATGGGTAAGACATCTGGATGGAGTTGGTTCGGCTTTATATCATTTATGGCTGCATTCGTATTACTAGACTTATCAAGTCGTTATTTAGATAGCATAAAAAAAGAAAAATAGGACGTAATTTAATCTATTTTTCTGCAAATAATTATATCAAATTTGCAGAGAAAAATCAAATCAGGGGAAGTTTTTGGTACTAGAGAAAGGATTTATTATGAGTGAACAAGTTGTAATTTATAAAGAAAATTACGAGTCAATTTCTAAATTATTAACTAAAAAAGAAAAATATAAATTTTTTGAAGGTTTATTTAATTATATGTTTTATGGAATAGAACCAAAATTTAAAAATACTAACCAAGAAATAATTTTTAACATTATGAAAATTTCTAACTTTATGGTTAATGAATCTTTAAGAAATTATAAAAAAAATCAAGAAAAAAAGGACTAAAAACTATGATAAAAATTGTATTAGATGATGAAAAAATTTCATTAATAAATAAGATAAAACCAATAGCAAAAAGAGATAAATTTATGGGGCAAATTATAGACTGGTATTTTACTCAAAAAGAACCTATTTTTGAAGAAGATAGTTTAGAGGAAGCAATATGGATTAATATAAAAAAGCCTCTAGAAACCTACAAAAGTAAAGTTGTAAATGGTTCAAAGAGAACTAAAAAAAGTGAAAGCGAAATAGCAAGCGAAACCACAAGCGAAATAGTAAGCGAAATGAGTAGCGACAACAACAACCGAAATAGCAAGCGAAACAATAAGCGAATTGATGAGCGAAATAGTGAGCGGGCTAATAGTTATAGTTGTAGTTATAATAATACTACTAATAATTATTTAGATATTAATACTACAAAGCATAATTTAGAAACTAGTAATAATTTAGAATT
>DJOC01000002.1:0-7987 GCA_002439555.1 Caryophanales bacterium UBA6448
TTAGTATGATTTATTTGAAAAAAATATATAATAATTTTATTACATTTTTTAAACAAGATATCGTTATTTATTTTTCTTTTGCTTTCTTTAGTATGAGATAAGTTTGTTTGCGAATACTTGCTTCAATAACATTCTTATCTTTTTTTGTATAAGTGTTATTGAGAGCAAATTAGAAGGAGGTTTTATGATTAAAGAAACAAATGCAAAAGTCTACTATGATACTGAAAGAGATTGTTATAATCTTAAATTAAGTGCACCATTATCTGTATGTTGGCAGATAACAACAAAATGCAATTTACATTGCAAATATTGCATATCTAGTTCTGATGTGAATGGTAAATATGGTATGGATACGGAAACTGCAAAGTCATTTATTAATCATCTTGGTAAAATTGGAGTTAACAGATTAGATTTTACTGGAGGTGAACCATTAACTAGAAATGATTTGGGGAGCTTATAGATTGTGCGAAAAAAAACAATATTAACACTATCGTAACAACAAATACATTATTATTAAATAATAAAAATATTGAATTTTTGAAAAAAGCTGATTTAGTTCAGATTAGTGTTGATGGGCCAGAAAATATTCATAATTTTCAACGTCAGGGAAATGTTTACTCTAAAACTATTGAAAATATTATAAGGCTAAAAAATGAAGGATGTAAAATTAGGCTAAATAGTTTTATTTTTAATTCAAATAAGGAATATGTGGATTATTTAATGAATTTGTCAAATAAGTTAGGTGTTTTTTCACATTTATTTATTATGTTTACTCCACAAGGTAGAGGTAGAACATACGAAAATGAAATAATCAATGATACAGAAATTGAAAAAATAAAGCAAAGTATTGAGAAAACTCGAGTATCAGAAAATAGAAATATAAGATTGTATGATTATAATGAATATATGCATTCATGTGTTTTAATTACTCCTGAAGGTAATATGATTTCACAAGGTTTTTATGAGGAAGATTCCATTCTTGTAGGCAATGTTTTAGAAACACCTATAGAAGAATTATTTCAAGATAATAATTTTGATCATCCAACACATGTACTACATTATTTACAAAGGAGATTAAAAAAATGAAAGAAAAATTAACTGATAATACCGTTATTTCAAATGGTATCATTAAAAATGACACTTTTTATCCTAAAAAAAATTTACCATCTGGTACATTAAGAATAGTACTTACAACTGGGTGTAATTTTAAATGTAAATATTGTTTTGCTGAAGGAGAAAGTGATAGGGAATTTAGAGTGTTAGACCTAAATAAGTTGAAAAAAGTTATTTTAGTAGGAAAAGAATTTGGGATTACAAATGTTAAATTAACTGGTGGTGAGCCTTTATTGTATCCACATCTTGAAGAGTTGTTAAGTTATCTTCGTGAAATAGGAATTAATTATATCGATTTGACTACTAATGTTTCATTATTGGATGATAATAAGATTGAAATGTTAAACAAATATGGGGTTAATGCATTAACTTTTAGTTTAGATACGCTAAATAAAGAGAAGTTCGAGTATTTAAGCGGATATAATAATTTCAATTTGGTTAAGAGCAATATTTACAATGCTATATCAAAATTTAATGGTAATATTAGATTAAATTGTATAGTTTTTGACTATAAATTTAATCTAAATGATTACAATGATATAATAAATTTTTGTAAAACAAATAATTTAGGTTTAAGGTTAGTTGAACCATCAAAAGTTGAAGGATTTCCAATTACTTACACAAAAAATGAATTTGAAAAATACATTACTTATTTAAAACAACAAGCAAATAAAATTTTACTTTCTGATTGCCAATCTGTTGAATATTTATTTTTTGAAAATTGGTATTTAACAATAATGCATAGTTTATGCGATAACAAATTATGTTCATCATGCAAAGAATATATGTATATGAGAGTTTCTTCGAAGTTCAATTTAAAACCATGCTTGTCAAGAACTGATACAGAGGTAAATATAGATTTTAGTTCTGATTTAGGAATACGAAATAGTTATATAGAAGCGATAAATAATATGGGAATTGGATTAAAATAATGAATAAAATCACTGGAATTAAAACATTAGAATATCTAGGATTACAAACGGTTGAATTAATCTCTGCACAGCAATTATTTTCTCCTACATATGTTATTAATCAAGGAATAAGTGCAAGATTGTCTTCTAAAAATGACAATAGTATAGATGTTTTTTTACCATCAATTCATAATTGTACTTCTAAAATAATTTTAAAAAGTTTTTATGAGAAGTATAATTCTTATTATGATGTTTTTTTTCACGAAACTGTTGTTCCTGTAGTTATTGGAACTGTTTCAAAATATGAACTTCTCGGTCAAAAATATTTTATAATAGAAACATATAAAGATTTTGTTAATAGAAAAAATGGTATTGTTGAAAATCGTTATATTTTTAATTATTTTAATGTAAATACTAATTATAATTCTAAATTAGCTAAAAAAATTTATGATGAGGTTAAAAATCTTCCATTTGAATCGTTTGATATTGAATTTGTAATAGAAGACGGTGATGTTTTATATACTGACTTTTATTCCAATGATTTTTTAAAAGTAGATTTATTAGAAAGTGTTGAAAATTCAAACAAATTATATTAAAATACTTTTAAAGGAGTTAAAAAATGAAAGTATCAAGAATTGGATTAATATCAAAAAAAATAACTAATATAGATGAAATGCTTCCAGTTCAAGACATATTATTACAAACTGGGCAAATTATGCAATTTGGAAGTGGTATTTATGCTTATGGTCATATTCCGTATTTAGTTAAAAAAAATATTGAGATGGTAATTAGTAAAACTTTAACAAAATATGGATGTAGTGAGTTGTCTTTACCTATATTGCAGCCTGAAAATATATGGGAAAAATCCGGAAGATTAGATAAGTATGTTGAGGATGGGGTAATGTTTAGAACTTTAACTGAAAAAGGAAATTACTGTTTAGCACCAACTGCTGAAGAAGCAATAGTTACTTATGCTTCATCAAGACTTAAAACATATAAAGATTTACCCGTAACATATTTTCAAATAGGACCAAAATTTAGAAATGAGATTCGCACAAGAGGCTATTTATTAAGAGGAAAGTCTTTTGATATGATGGATGCATATAGTTTTGGAAGAAATCAAGAAGATTTAGATTTAGAATATGAAAATATGAAAAAAGCATATATTGATATATTTACACAATTAGGTTTAAATACACAACCAGTAGGAGCTGATAGTGGAAATATAGGTGGAAATAAATCTGAAGAATTTATGTGTATATCACCAATCGGCGAAGATAATGTATTATTTGATAAAGATACTGGAATAGCAATAAACTCGGAACTTTTGGAAAGGGAAGATGCAAAAGATTACTTAAATGAAGTATATGGAATTAAAAATATAGATAATTTAGTTTCTACTAAAGCAGTTGAACTTGGTCATATATTTCAACTTGGAAATAAATATTCAAAGTCAATGTCAGCGTCATTTGTGAATTGCGAAGATAAATTAGAAAATTATGTTATGGGATGTTACGGTATAGGCGTAAGTCGTACATTAGCAATGATTTATGAAAATAGTGTGATAAAAAATGATGCCGGCAAAGTTGATGGTTTTGCTCTTCCACTTAATTTGTCACCATATATACTTGAAATAATTCCTAAAATCGATGATGAAGAGAAAAATGCAGTTGCAAATAAAGTATATGAAAATTTGCTTAATAAAGATATACAATTATTACTTGATGATAGAAATAATATTTCTATTGGTGCAAAAATTAAAGATAGTAAAATTATGGGAATACCTTATGTTGTTGTATTCGGTAATTCATTAAATGAAGGAAAAGTTTCAATTGAAAACAATAAAACTGGTATTAAAACTGATGTTCCAATTGATAAATTTGAGGAGTATGTTGAAAGATTAAACTCTAATAAAAATTGTAAATTTTAATCAAAAAAAATATTTAACTTTTTAAAACAAAGTGTTATAATTTAATTACATCTTATAAAGAGTGATGGAGGGACTAGCCCGTTGAAGTCACACCAACCTATTAAATTAGGTGGTAATGCTAGATCTATAAGATAACTTTATCATTCAAGATATTGTTATCTTGGATGTTTTTTTTATGAAAGGAGGCAAGTTTTATTAAGCATTTTCTTTTAAGATGAAAAAGAAAAGGAGTATAAATGAAAATTTTTAGTAATGAAATAGTATTTCGTGGTCATCCAGATAAAGTATGTGACCAAATTAGTGATGCACTTTTAGATGCGTATTTAAGTGGAGATAAATCCTCACGATGTGGAATTGAAGTAATGGGCGGAAAAGGTAAAATATTTGTAACCGGTGAAGTTACAAGTAGTGCAAAAGTAAATGTTCCAAGTATAGTAAAAAGAGTTTTAAATGATGTGGGCTATGATGAAAATTATGAGATAATTAATAATCTTGGAGTTCAAAGTATTGATATAGCACTTGGAACAAACGATAAAGTTCACGGTGCTGGTGATAATGGTATGATGTTTGGTTATGCTTGCCGTGATACAAAGGAGTATCTTCCTACCTCTATGGTAATACTTCAGAAACTTTCTATGACCTATGATGAACTTAGAAAAAAAGATAAAAGATTTTTACCAGATGGTAAAGCTCAAATTACAGGTTATTATGAAAATAATAAATTAGTTAAAATAAAAGATTTTGTAATTTGTTATCAAAATACTGAAGAAGAAAGAGATAAAACAGATAAAATATTAATTGATATTTGTAAAAGTATTTGTAATGAATACAGCATTGAAGTTGAAAAATTCATTTTAAACCCAACGGGTAAATTTTTAATAGGTGGTTTTACTGGCGATGCTGGTCTTACAGGAAGAAAGATTGTAGTGGATTCTTATCAGGGCTTTGCTCCAGTAGGCGGAGGTGCATTTTCTGGTAAAGATCCAAGTAAAGTTGATAGGTCTGGTGCCTATATGGCAAGAGTTATTGCAAAAGATATTTTAAAAAATAATGATAATTTAGAATATGTTCTTGTTCAACTTTCTTATGCTATTGGTCTTAAAAATCCCCTTGCAATATATATTACTTCCGATATTGGTGATTTATCAGTACCTGATGATTTATATGAAAAATGCTCTGTTCAAAATATTATAAATTCACTAGATTTATTAAATGAAAAATATGAAAAAAGAGCAATGTTTGGTCATTTTAAAGATTGATTTTTTTGAATACTAATCAATTGCATCATCGTTCTTGTCAATTGCATCATTTTGTGGTATAATGATGCAATTGAAAGGGGAAGTGATGCAATTGAGAAATTTTAATTTATTGGAGGAGTATAATTCAATAATAAATAACAATAATATTATTAGTTTATTAATTAAAATCCACGAATATAAAGGTAAACAGGAGTTCTTGCTAAATGCAAAGCAAGATACTTTAGACACACTTTTAAAAGTGGCAAAAATTCAAAGTACATCCTCTTCGAATAAAATTGAGGGAATATATACTTCAGATAAAAGAATGAATGAAATAGTTAACTTAAAAGTTGAACCTAAAAATAGAAATGAAGAAGAAATAGCAGGATATAGAGATGTGTTATCTCTTATACACGAAAATTATGAATTTATAGATGTCAATCCAAACACTATTTTACAGTTACATAAATATTTATATAAATATACTGGATATAATTATGGTGGAAAATATAAAAATTCTCAAAATTATATTGAGGAAGTTAGTACAAATGGTGAAATAAAAACAAGATTTTTGCCTTTATCACCAATGGAAACTCCAATTGCAATTGAGTCCTTATGTAAAAATTATAATAAATTAATTAATAATGATGTTTGCGATTCAATTGTGTTAATCCCGATATTTATATTTGACTTTGTTTCTATTCATCCTTTTAATGATGGAAATGGTCGAATGAGTCGACTTTTATCATTATTACTTTTATACAAGGCTAATTATATTGTTGGAAAATATATTAGTATTGAAAAAATTATTGAGGAAACAAAAGAAACATATTATGACACTTTAGAAAAAAGTTCCATAAATTGGAATAATAACAATAATGATTATTCTTATTTCGTAGAATATTATTTGGGCGTGATTTTAAATGCTTATAGAGAACTTGATAAAAGAGTAAATATTATTGATAACAAAAAAAATACCGCTTATGATAGAATTATAAAATTGTTTATGGATAGTGTTATACCAATTGATAAATCTTTTATAATGAGTAATTGCCCTGATATAAGTGAAACAACGATAGAAAGGGTATTAAATAATCTTTTAAATGAAAAAAGAATTGAAAAAATTTCTGGTGGGAGATTTACAAAATACAAGTGGCTTAAATAATTGGAACATTTAACAATTATAGATTAGTGGTTTATTGACTTAAATCACTTTTTTTAATATAATCTATTTGCAAAAGAGGTAAAAGTATGAATATAGAACATTTATATATGTCATTTGGACTTCAGGAAATATTTAATGATGTGTCAGTTCATTTTAATGATGATGATAAAGTCGGTATAGTTGGAGTAAATGGTGCAGGTAAATCAACATTATTTAATTTAATACTTGGAAATATTTCACCAGACTGTGGAAAAATAACTATAAAAAATAGAGAATTAATTGGTTATCTACCTCAAATAATTACTGATGAAATACCTAGTGATGATATAACTGTTTTTGAATATTTACTTTTAGGAAGACCTATTCAAAAGCTAAAAGATAATATAACTTCTTTATATGAAAAAATTGCCGTAGAAAAAGATGATAAAAAATTAAATTATCTTTTTAAGGAAATAACTAAAAATCAAAATAAATTAGAGTATTATGATGAATATAATGCAGAAAGTATACTTCTTAAAATAATTGATGGTATGAATATTGATGAAAAACTACTCGATTTACAACTTAAGAATATTTCCGGAGGACAAAAATCTAAAGTAGCATTTGCAAGATTACTTTATTCAAAACCTGAAATTCTTTTACTTGATGAACCTACAAATCATCTTGATTTAGATACAAAAGATTATATCGAAAACACTATAAAAAATTATCATGGACTTGTACTTGTAATTTCCCACGACATTGATTTTTTAAATAGTGTTACAACAAAAACTTTATATGTAGATAAAATAAAGAAAAATGCCATTCTTTATAATGGAAATTACGAAAAATATCTAAAGATTAAAAGTGAAAAAGATAAAGCAAAAGAAAGACTTTATGAAAAACAAGTAAAAGAGGAAGAAAAGTTAAAAGGCATAATTAATAAATATATTCGTGGTAATGAAAAGAAAGCAAATATTGCTAAAGATAGAATTAAAAAATTAGAGAAACTCCAAAAAGAAAAAGTTGTACTTGAAAAAGCTAATAAGTATGCTAGATTTAATATTAAAATAAATGAAAAAAGTTATTTAACACCTTTAAAAGTTGAAAATCTAACATTTGGTTATACAAAAGATAATCTTTTATATCAAAATTTAACATTTGATTTAACTAGAGGTGAAAAACTTTTAGTGGTTGGTGAAAATGGTATTGGTAAAACAACTTTATTAAAACTTATTATGGGACTTCTTACTCCAATCGAGGGAAATATTATAATTAATGATAAAACCACAGTTTCTTATTATGCTCAAGAACACGAGATACTTGATAATAGCAAATCAATATTAGATAATTTTACAGAGTTTAATTTAAGAGATTTTGAAATAAGAAAAATACTTGGAAGTTTTTTATTTTCTGGGGATGATATTTATAAAAAAGTTGAAGTTTTATCTCCGGGTGAAAGATCAAGAGTTGCACTTGCAAAAGTTGCTTTAAAGGGTGCAAATACACTTTTACTTGATGAACCTACAAACCATTTAGATCCGATGACACAAGTTATTATAGCTGATACTTTTAAAACTTTTGAAGGCACAATGCTTGTGGTTTCTCACAATCTTGATTTTGTTGATAACCTTGGCATTTCAAGAATGCT
>DJOC01000002.1:8109-8306 GCA_002439555.1 Caryophanales bacterium UBA6448
TTATTTTTATGTGGTGGTGGTAGTGAAAGACAACTAGAAATTGCTTATAAAAAATTTGCAAAAGTTTTGCAAAAAGATAAACCAATTTTGTATATTCCACTTGCAATGGATGAAAATAAGTATGATAGCTGTTATAATTGGTTTAAAAATGAAATATCTTTTTTTGGTGCAAAAGATTTTGAAATGATAAGAAGTTC
>DJOC01000002.1:8383-10226 GCA_002439555.1 Caryophanales bacterium UBA6448
AAATACTTATAAATTATTAAGTGAGTTGCAAAATAATTCAAATTGTGAAAAAATTGTTGAGTATTTAAATAATGGTGGTATAGTGTTTGGTGCAAGTGCAGGTGCAATAATATTTGGCAAAGATATTAACAGTTGTTTGTTAGAGGACAAGAATTTAACTAACTATCAAAATTTTAATGGCTTAAATTTTCTAAATGATTATTCTATTTTATGTCATTTAAATAAAAAAAATTTAAAGCGAAATCATAAGTACTTAATTGATTATTCTAAAAAACATAAAACCATTTATTTACCCGAAGAAGATGTAATTTATATAACGGATAATGAAATAAAACTTTTAGGCAATAAAAAATATATAATATTTTCCTATGGTAAAAGTTTTGTTCATAATTTTGCCAACTTTAAAAAAGATATGAATAGTTAATAATATATTAACTAAATTATAGACCGATTTGAGATGTTAAAGTTGATATTTATAAAAATGCTATAATGTGATAAACTTATAATAAGAGGTATTTATGATAGCATATGAAAGTGAAGTAACTAAGCAAAGTGTTGCATTTTATGATAAATTAAATGATTTTTATTCTAATGCAAAAGCTGAAGGATTTATTGTAGGAACATTTGATGAAACTTTTAAAGATAATATTTCAAGAATAGATTTTATTGCTAATCTTATTGATTTAGATATTGAGGGTAAATTATCTTCGAGGATGCATATGCTCCTTTCAGAGAATTATGAATTTTTTATAAATTTTATAAATGGTATAGCTAGTGAAAAACCACTTGTTGTTCCAAATAGTATTATGAATAAAATAACAGAAAATAAAGAAATACCTAAAGAGGAAAATCTTTATTCTCAAGAAGAACTTATGTATTTACTAGATATGATTGAACGCAATTATAATATGTGTCAAAATAACTTTGCAAATAAAACTATGTATATTAAACTTCCTAGTGAAAGTTTGCATCATGATATTTACGAAGTACTAGAAATAAGGGATGATAATATTGCTCATTTACTTGGCTTAACAAGTGAAACTTCATCTTTAACGAGTTTTTATGTATCATTAACTCATGATGATAAACCTGCTCAAAACATTGCAAAATTCTTTTTGAGTAGTGAAGGTAAGCAAATACTTATAGATGAATATAATAAAAATGTAGAGTTTATTAAAAATTTTAAATCAACTGATTTTAATCATTTTAAAAACGAATTTAAAAAAACTTTTGGTTATGATTATCCATTATTTGAATTAAATAAATTATTAATAAAAAATGTAAGTTTATTTGATTATGAAAGATTAAATTTTAGTGAGGTTATTGTTGATCACATAGATGATAATATTAGTTGTGATTTATATATTCCACATTATAACGGTGATTTTAAATCATCTTCGATAAAGTATACTTCTCAAGTTAAAGATGTACTTGATACTTATTTTTTGTTTTCTAACTTAACAAAAGAAAAACAGTCAATGGTGGAAGTTCAATTTCCAGAATATAAAAATTTTTTTGCAAATAAAAATATAATTGAGGCATTACAAAAAAATTTAAGTTATGATTTTATGGAGAAGTTTAGAATAACAAATCAGGATTTAATGAAACAAATTAAAAATATAAAGAATTATATTATTTCCTTGAGTGATTATGATTTATCATTAATTGGTTTTGGTACAAAAAGGATGCATTCAATTTCTGATGGGAAAACTTTGGTATTTGAAAAAATATGCAAAACTATTATTACTGAAAAAACTCCGAATATACTAGAAAAATATTTAAAAGATGGAAGAATTTATTTTATTGATGTAATTTTGTCAGGAAATGGACAAGTTCTTAAAAT
>DJOC01000002.1:10323-13265 GCA_002439555.1 Caryophanales bacterium UBA6448
ACTATATGAAAAATTAAAAACATTAAATAATAAAAAATTAAATTATGATTTATTTTTAGAAAGAAATTTTGGTAAGACTAAATAGTTTTACCATTTTTTTGTTTACTATTTTTGACATTTTGCATAAAAAGTGATAGAATTATCGTAGTTAAGGGGGGAAGACTATGGGAAATCCAAATCAAAGTAAATATGATTATCTATTAAGTCAAAATAAAAATTATATGGACTTAACAGCACTTTCTACAATAAATGGAAGTGTTAGTTACCTGCAGTTACATGAAAATATTGAAAAATATGAAAAATTATTAATTTCCAAAGGAGTAAGACCTGGTGATAGGATTGGGGTATGTGCTTTAAATACACCTGAATCAGTATATCTTTTATATGCTCTTGATAAAATAGGCGCTATAGTTATTGGCTTTAGTCCACTTGATAATGCAGAAAAGATTCAAAAAGATATAAAACTTACTAAACCTAAAATGGTTATAACAGTTGATCTTCAATATAAAAATTTCAAAAATAGTGAAAAAGCATTAGAGTTTACAACTATGTTATATACTATTTCTGATTATATTGAAGATAAAAAACTTAAAACATTATTAAAAATTTCTAATATTTTGAAAGGAAATTTTGCTTTAGATAAAAAAAGATTACTTCTTTCAGATTGTTATGAAGAACTAAAAAACATTGAAATTGAAAAACAAGATTATTACGATGGAAAACTTACTGATATTATGTTTACAGGAGGTTCTTCAGGTGTACATAAAGGTGTTAGTTTAGCAGGAAACGGGTTAAATAGTGTAATCGAAGGTATGAGATACATGTATCCGGAAGATTTCTTTACCGGTAATACTTATTTAGGAAATATTCCTATAGGACATATGGTTTATGGTAGGGCAATTATGCATATTGCACTTACTAATAACATGAATTTTGCTTTAACTTTAAAAGCCACTCCCAAAGATTTTTATGATGAACTTATAAGAACCAATGCCTTTGCTGCTGTTGGTGGGCCTCCTCATTGGAATAGTTTGCTTGAACTTGAAAACGGTGCATTAGTACCAAGACATGATTTAAAAAAAGGTTCTTTATCAAATTTAGGTTTAGCTACAAGTGGTGGAGAGGCTAAAACAAAAATTACTGAAGATATGGTAAATAAAGCACTAGAGTATTGTGGTAGTAAAGTTAAATTGGGTGATGGTTTAGGTGCTACAGAAGGCTGGTCAGTAATTTTATTAAATAGTGGGAAATATTTAGAACCATATAAAATAGGTAGACCAATTGATACATTAAATGTTAAAATTATTGATGAAAATACTGGTAAGGAAGTTACAAAAGGAAATAAAGGACTTCTTTGTATAAGTGGCCCATCTGTAATGCTTGAATATTATGGAAATGAAATTGAAACTAGTAAAGTAATGTTTAAAGATGAAAAGGGAAATACTTGGGTTAATACTGGTGACATTGTTAGAGAAACTGAAAGTGGAAATTATGAGTATGTTGGAAGAAAGAAAAGAAACTTTGTTTCAGGTATTGAAAATATTTATCCTGAACAAATCGAAGATCTTTTAACAACATTACCAGAAATTAATGAAGTGGTTGTTACATGCGTACCAAATGATTTGGTTCAATATTTACCAATTTATCATATTTCTTTAAATAATAGTGATATTGATTTAACAACTTTAGAAAAGAAAATAAATTCTTTAGTCGAGAAAAAACTTGGAGTTAATTGGCTTCCTTGTAAAATTGATTTTAGTTTTACACCTTTGAAAAGGATGACTAATAGTAAATTAGATATTACTTATTATCAATCAATAGATAATGAAGAATATCAAAAAAATAATAAAAGTTATGATAATTCAGTTAATGTTAGATTAAGAAAAATGTAATGGATTTTACATTTTTTTTCATATAAAGATATGATATAATTATTGATAATAGGAAGTGAGTAAAGTGGGATTATATTTTTCATCTAGTTCATTATTTGTTGTGACAATTTTATTTATTATATATGTAGCAAAGAAAAAATTAAAAAATGACGAAACAAAAATATATGGCTTGTTATTATTTTTTACAATAGTTATGCTTTTTTTAGAGGTTTTAACTGGCTATTTATATAAAACTTCTTTTGATATAAATAGTGATATTTATGTTCTTTTATCTAAATTTGTTATTATTTCATATGTTGTAATGAATTCTTTATTTAGTAAATATATTATTACAATTTGTTATGAAAATAGAAAAAATCCATATTTTCTTTTGATTTTACTTATGCTAACTATAGCATTAATACTTTGCACTCCATTAAATTTTGTTGAATTTGAAAATTCCATAATACCAAAAGGAGTTGGGATATATATTGCATATGGTTATTGTATAGGTTTTATGATATATCAACTTTATTTATGCATTAAGTTTAAAAGTAAAATATCTTTATTAAAATTTACACCTTATTATTTATTGCTTTTTTTAGGAGTAATTAATGTAATAATAACATATTTTCTTCCTACAACATTTTTAATTGGATTTATCTTCTTTTTATCAGTTTTAGTAATGTATTTCACTATTGAAAATCCGGATTTAAAACTTTTAAATGAGTATACTCAAAATAAAGAACTTGTGGAAAGCAATATAGAATCAAAAATAAATATGCTATTTAAGGTGTCCGAAGATGTTAAATCTCCTTTAAAAAATATAAAGAAAAATGCAGTATTTATATTGAATGCAAATAAAAAAATAGAAAAAGATGATTATGCTAAAAAAATATACAATGAATCTAATAATGTTTTAAATGATATTAATGAAGTCTTTAATGTTTCTTCAATAGATAATAGTAAAGTTAAAATAGTAGATACCACATTTAATATTTATAACTTATATGATGAAATAATATATATTGTTAAAAATAAAATAAATGAAAATACAAATTTTAAATATAG
>DJOC01000007.1:0-2356 GCA_002439555.1 Caryophanales bacterium UBA6448
AATTTAATTTTTTTTAATAAAATTTAATATAATGAAATTATTTAAAAATAAATTTTTTACATCTACATTTATTCTTATGTTAAGTGGACTTTCTACTAAAGTATTAGGCCTTATTATAAAAGTAATATTTACAAGAATTGTAGGAAGTACCACCATAAGTTTATATACAATTGTAATGCCAACTTATTCCCTACTTTTAACGATTGGTACATTTGCGATGCCTACGACTATTGCTAAATTAATTGCTCAAAATAAAGATAAAAGAGTATTAAATAATGCTTTAAATATTATACTTATATTAAATATTTTATTAATAATAATTATGTTTATAGTAAGTCCATTTATAGCAAATAACCTTTTAAAGGAACCTAAAACATATTATTTATTAATTGCTATGGCGTTAACCCTTCCTTTTTCTTCGATAGCATGTATATTCAAAGGATACTTTTATGGTATTCAAAAAAATTATCCTCATGTACTTTCAAATACTGTAGAGCAATTAATAAGACTAGTTTTAATTCTTACAGCTATTCCTAAACTAATTGAAATTTCTTATGTTCATGCAGCTGTTGGTTTAATACTAACATTTCTTTTTACCGAGGCTGCATCGATAATAGTCTTTTCTATATGTATGAATAAAAAAGATGTTAAAACTATGTATAAATTATCTTACTCAAAAAGTGACATAAAAGATATTTTAAATTTATCTATACCCACGGTTACAAGTAGAATTATTGGAAATATATGTTATTTTTTTGAACCAATTATTCTTACCAATATACTTTTATATAAAGGTTATTCCCATTATTTTATTTTAACAGAATATGGTGCTTATAATGCTTATGCAATTTCCACTTTAACGATACCTTCATTTTTTATAAGTGCTATTTCTTTTGCTCTTATTCCCGAAATATCTAAATATAATGAAAGTAATAATACTTATTACGTTAAAAAAAGATTAAAGGAAGCCTCTATATATACATTTATAATTGGACTTATTTCAACTTTTGGTATATTTATTTTTCGAAATGAATTATTATTCTTTTTATATAAAACTACTCTAGGTACTGATTACATAAAACTTCTTGCACCATTTTTTATATTATTTTATTTTGAAAGTATATTTGCATCCTTTATGCAAGGAGTTGGTAAAGCCAAGGTAACACTCAAAATAACTATATTTTCAGGTATAGTTAAATTGCTATTTTTAAGTATATTATCATTTTTAGAAATTGGTATATATGGTCTTTTAATAGCAGAGATTATAAATATCGTTTTAGTGGTTTCTCTTAACTATTATTACATTAATAAATATTTTAGACACTAAATTACTTGCATAATTATATAAATAAATGTTATATTATAAATAGGAACGTGATAGATTAACGTTACCTAAATTGTTATCTAAGTAGCGTTATCCTATATTTTAGAAATCAAAAGTTGCAATAAGCAAATGATGAATTCTATTATACTACGGATGACGCTTCTTATTTTATCTTGATTTGTTACAACCAAGCAAAATAATATGATCCAGATTAGTAGTTTTTCGTGCGTTTTTTTTCACACACATTCTTCCTTTCCATTGAAATCAAAGATGCAAAATTACACCCAAAACCCTCTGGACTGTTGGAAAGGTAACGCCATTCCTACACGTTCAAGTAAGTATTATACATATAAAATTTATGATTGCAAGCATAGGGCATTACATGTCAAAATAAGACATGAAAAAGATAGAAAATAAAGATATTAGGCTTAAAAAATGAATAAATGTGTGCTATAATGCTTATAGAAAGGGATTGAAAATGAAAAAAAGTACTAAAAAACCAGAAATGATTGAAAAAAGTAAGTTTTATGCCCTACTTATGGTAACTGCTGTTTTAGCGGCTGTAATCGTATTTCTAATTTGCTATATGTTTATATAATATAGCATCTTGTCCTCGTAGCTCAGCTGGATAGAGCGACCCCCTCCTAAGGGGTAGGTCAGAGGTTCGAATCCCCCCGAGGACGCCAAATTGATAGTTAACTCGAACTAATAAAAAAGTTCGAGTTTTAATGTACAATAAAATGAAATTGGAATTAGATGTTAATAATACTAAAATTAAAGTAATAACTATAAACAATAAAGAATTTATATCACTAACAGACTTAGCAAGATATGTAAATCCTGAAGAACCAAAGATACCAATACAAACTCGGATGAAAAATAAAGATGTTATTGCTTATTTAGGCTTATGGAAAAAATTAAACAATGAGAATTTTAAAGGTCACAAATTTACAACCTTTGAAAATTATAATTAGAAAATGATAAAACAATTAAAGAGTTAGAAACTTTAAATAAAAATTTAATTGATATTAA
>DJOC01000007.1:2423-12823 GCA_002439555.1 Caryophanales bacterium UBA6448
TCAAATTTAATAGTTATATTTTTAATCTATGACATCATCTAAAGGAAAATCCCCTACTTTAGTAGGTTTTTTTATGAAATACTTGACATTAAAGTATATAAATCTTATAATAATTATGCAATTTAAATTGGCAGTGATATTAATTTGTATAATGTGTTTACTTCAAAATAAAGTAATCTTCTGCCTAAGATGAAATTATTGTAAACTCCCTATACTAAATTAATACCTATCTTTTTATTTGTAATATATGAAAGGAGGAAAATAGATATGGCTAGATATACAGGATCTACATACAAGAAATCAAGAAGATATGGTTTCTCTACACTTGAAACTGGTAAAGAACTTGCTAAAAGACCTTATGCACCAGGTGCACACGGAAAAGACAAAAGAAGAAAATTAAGTGAATATGGAATCCAACTTCAAGAAAAACAAAAAGTTAGAGTTATGTATGGACTTACTGAAAAACAATTTAGAAAAGTATTTGATAAAGCATCTAAAATGCATGGTATTGCTGGTGAAAACTTACTAGTATTACTTGAATCAAGACTTGATAATTTAGTTTATCGTATGGGACTTGCTAGAACAAGAAGAGCTGCAAGACAAATTGTTAACCATGGACACATTTTAGTAAATGATGTTAAAGTTGACATTCCATCATATACTTGTAAACCTGGAGATGTAATTTCAGTTAAAGAAAATTCTTTAGACCACGCTGGTATTAGAGAAACTATTGAACTAGGAATTAAAACTCCTGCTTATGTAGAATTTGATTCTAAAAAACTTACTGGAAAATATGTTAGAATTCCAGATAGAAGTGAATTAAATCAAGAAATTAATGAACAATTAATCGTTGAGTTCTACAATAGATAATAATAAAAAAGAAGATCACTCTTCTTTTTTTAGTGGTTTTAAAATAACATAAGCGGTTTCATTACCTAAATTATCTTTTACTTTAGCAAACTTATCAAATTTTAAATTCTCAATTGAGGATGGTATATCATTAAGCACTTTATTATATCTTAAGACACTAGATCTTATTTCATTATTAACTTGATAAGCATTTTCAAAATCGACTATCGCATTTGCGATAAAAACTTTTTTCTTTCGATTAAAATCATTTTCATTAATTTCTAAATTATTAAGTTTATCTTTTAAAAGTTCAATAAGTTTTTTAGCATAAGATGTAACTGCTTCGAAAAGAATTAAAGCATAATCGTCATTTTGCGTAAATGTATAAGAAAAATCATCAACTAAATGGTTATTACGAATATGTTCATAAAATTCTGATGTACCACTGAAATTATTTCTAAGAAGTATATTCATATACAAATTAAGTTCTAGTTTACTATAATCTTTATATTTCTTTTTATCTATTTTTAAACCATAATATAAGTTTTCTTTTGCAACATTGGTACTTATTACAGAAGAAGGAATATTAACTTTTTTAGGTTCTTTCATAGAAATTATCTTTGGATTTAAATATTTTTTATCGAAGCCATCATAAAAGTCCTCGCAAAGTTTGACTACTTCATAATGATTTACATTACCAGTTACAACTAAAAACATATTTTCTGGATGATAAAAGGCATCAAATACATTTTTAGCATCATCAGAGGTAATGCTTTTTATATCTTCTTCATCACCCGTAACTAAATATTTATGGTTATCATATTTATAAATATTATTAAGAAGTTCAAAATACCCTTCATTAAAGGGATTATTTTTAGTCATTTTAGCTTCCTCGATAATAATTGGTTTTTCTTTACTTACAAGTTCTTTTGTAAAATAATCATTATTAACAAAGTATAATAAATGATTTAAATTATCTTTTAAATTATCGTTTGTGGTAACTTCATAACAAGTATGGTCAAATGTTGTATAAGCATTTACATAACTTCCAATTTTATAAAAATAGTCGTGGGCGGTTTTACCACCATCTTCATTAAATTTAATATGCTCTAAAAAATGAGCCATCCCGTTTGGTACTTTAATATCTTTTTTATTTACCTCAAAACTCGTATGTAAACTACCATATTTAACTGTTAAAGTTAGGTTAATATCGCAAGCCTTTTTACACTCCCAAATATAAATATTAAGGCCACAGTCCAATTTATGATGATAAACTATTTCATCCGTTCTTTCTATTTTAATTTTTTCCATTTTGATCCTCACACAAAGCATAAACTACATTTAATTTTAGTTTTTTTGCAAAAGTAATAATATCACTTTTTGTAACCTTTTTTATATGCTCTTTTTTCTCTTCGAATGTATAATCATTTACAAATTTTTGTGAAACATAGTTATTATTTATTCCTGATTGACTATTTGAATTTAATTCAATATTATTTATAATATTGTTTTTTGCATCATTTACATCTTCCTCAGTAAACTTACCTTTTACCATTTCACTTACACTTTTCTTTATTAATGAAATAGCTTTATCAATATTTTCTTTACTAAGGGAAACATCAATCTCGAAAACATTATCAAAAACATTTAAAACACTTGATACTCTATAGCATAAGCCATTTTCTTCGCGCAAATATTTATATAGTTTTGAGGATAATCCTCCAGAGCCTATAATATAATTAAATACTGGGTATACTGATCTTCTTTCTTCCTCGGTAATCTCATTTATATTATAAAGCATTACTAAAGATGATTGTTTAAATGTTGATTCATCCATTTTAACTATTGGCTTCTTTCTTTCTATATTTTTTACAAAATAATTGAAATCCATATAGTTTACTCTGTTATTATGATAATTATCTTTGATTAAAGATACTGTCTTATTCATATCTAAATTACCCATTACAAAAATATCAACAACACTATTTTGCATTATATATAAATATTCTTTATATAAACCTTCCCTAGTTATGGCTTTTACTTCCTCTTTAGTACCTGTTACTGATAAAGCAGATATTGAATTTTTATCAAGAATGTCAAAGGCATTATCAAAGGCAAGCTGCATAGCATTTTCTTTTATGCTATCAATATCAAGGTAAAGTTCATTTTTACCATTTTCAAAAGAAACCCCGTCAAATTCATTATTTTTTACATTAGGAAATAAAATCATATCAAATAAAAATTGTACTATATTTTCTAAATAATCTTTTTCACTTATATATTCTGGATTAATAAAATTTACCCTAAAAGTTAGTGAAGTAACATAACCCTTTCTACCTATACCTGTAGAATAATAGATGTTATATAAGTCCTCTTTTTTAAGAGCTAAATTTCTAAATGAATCATATTGTTTATTACATGTTCCCATTACCTCACACAAAAGGCTTACAATAGGAAATCTTTTTTTATCAGTTTTAAATCTAAATATAACCTCAATATCACTAGTTTTAAATCTATCGTATTTTAAAGTATGAATTTTGTATGAACTTTTATCTATAGTATTATATTCCATAACTCTCCTTCCTAATTATTATGTATTAATTTTCTTTATTTAAACAAATTTTTTTATATGATGATATAAAATAATCATCGGTCATACCTGATATATAATCAAGTACAATTCTTTCATTAGAACTTTCTAAATATTTTTTATCCATATTATTTAAATAAGAATAAAATATTGGGCTATCATAATTTTTAGTTTTTAAATCATTTAGGAAGCCCTCGAATACAGTTCTAAACATTTTATTAATAAGTTCTCTTTCTTTAACTGTATAAGCCTTGCCATAAATATGTTCATAGTTAAAATCCTTTAATTTAGAAATTGCAGTAAATACATCATCACTCATTTTTATATAACTTTTGCCTTCGCTTTCAGTTATTATATCAGTAATTATTGTATTAACTATTTCCCTATTAGTTTTACCTAAAACATTTACAATTTCTTTAGGGATTTCTTCGAATGATACAAGCCCCATTCTTACACCATCTTCAATATCTCTTCCTAAATAAGCAATTATATCACTAATTCTTACTATGCATCCCTCAAGGGTCATTGGTCTTAAATATTTTGCTACCTCTAAAGATTTATAAGATTCAAAATATTCCTTTAAAAAGTCCTCTTTAGTTTTTGGTTTAATATAATATTCATTTGATACAAGTTCTCCATTATGACACATTATACCATCAAGCACCTGAAGACTTATATTTTGGCCTTTACCATAGTTTTCGACAAACATTAAGTTTCTAACACTGTTTATGTTATGCATAAAATAGCCTTCGCCAACTTCTTTACTTATTTCATTTAATACTCTTTCGCCTACATGTCCAAAAGGTGTATGTCCAAGATCGTGACCTAAAGCAGCAGCCTCGATTAAATCCTCATTTAAATTAAGTGCCCTTCCGATAGTTCTGGCAATTTTAGATACATATTGTACGTGTATCATTCTTTTTTGAATATGATCATTTTTAGTTTCGGTAAAAACTTGCGTTTTGTCCATATATCTTACATAAGATAGTGAATAAATTATTCTATCTATATCTCTAAAAAAGCCTGGTCTAAAATCCTCTTTTTCATCCTCAAATCTAATTACTTTATCATCACTGCAAGCATATTCACTTAAATATTTATTATGTTTACGCATATTTTCATATATTTTTTTATCCATCATTACCTCCTATAAAATATTATAAATGATTTTTACTTTAAAAAAAAGATAGTTTACATTTTTAGTTTACTATCTTCATAAAGACTTAATTCATTTTCACATTCAGTTACCATATCATAGATTAAATTAAGTTTCATATCAATAAATCTTATTTCTTTTTCCTCTTTTTCAAAAAGTTCTAAAAATAATTTATGAACTATTGCTATTTTACAAGAGATTTCAGTTGAGTTATCACATTTTCCATATAGCACTAAAAGTCTTCGTTTTAAATAATTAATTTTTTGTTTTTCTTCTTCAGTAAAATTATTCTTATTCATTTTATCTACCCTTTCCATAAGTTTCCTCTAAATTTAAAAGTGCATCTTTAATTTCATCAATAACTTTTTCGCAATACATAATTTTTCTTTTAATAAATGGAATCATTATAAATTGTCCATTGCGCATACACTCATAAATTTGTTTATTATAATTATTAATTTCATCTTGCCTAATCAAAAGACCGTATTCAAGCATCTCTTTATAATGTTTTAGAGCTTCTTCAGTATATTCCATAAAACCTCCTTAAGTAATTAATATTATACTATAAACGAATCCATTTTTAAATAAAAACTTAATAAAAATGTCGTAAGAAAATGCTGAAAATTTCCATATTCCCATTATATACAGCTACTAGCAAGTAAAATTATTGCCATAAGAAATGTCGTAAGATTTTTTTTATTATATTTTAGTTTACTTATAAATTTATATCATCAAAAAAAGATTTATATAAATATTATAATTTTTTAAGTCTTTTAATATACACTTTTTAAGCCTTTTGATATACATTTTTTAAGAAATAAAAAAGAAGAAACTAATTTGTTTCCTCTTCATTTATTTCTTCAGTCTCTACTTCCTCTTTAGGAGTTTGAACTTCTTCTTCTGTAGTTACTTCTTTTACAGTTTCAGTTTTAGGCTCTTCATTAACTTCAGGTTTCTCATCCATTAAATTTTCCTCTAAAGCTTCAGTTGCATCAGTTTCCATAAATTGTTTTTCAAGAGCAATATCAATATTTGAATATTCAGTAGCACCAGTACCTGCTGGGATAAGTTTACCAATAATAACGTTTTCTTTTAAACCTTTTAAGTAGTCAACTTTACCTTTAATAGCGGCATCTGTAAGTACTCTTGTAGTCTCTTGGAATGAAGCAGCAGATAAGAATGAATCAGTTTCAAGAGATGATTTTGTAATACCAAGCATAATTGGAAGTCCTTTAGCAGGAACTCCACCTGCAAGAAGTACTGGTTTGTTTCCTTCATTAAATGTTTTAAGTGAAACAGATAAGCCCTCAACAAATTTAGTATCTCCTGGATCTAAGATTCTCATCTTATTAATCATTCTCTTAACAATAATTTCAATATGTTTATCGTTAATATCAACACCTTGAAGTTTATATACACTTTGAATTTCTTTTAGAATGTATTCTTGAGCAGTAAGTGGGTCTGTAACAGCAAGTAATTCTTTAGGGGCAATAACACCTTCAGTAAGTTTATCTCCTGCTTCTACTTTATCACCAACGCTAACTCTAAGTTTCATATTATAAAGTGTTGTATGTTCTCTAGAACCAGCATCATTTGCAACTGTGATAATATGTTTACCACCATTTTCCTCGATTTTAGTAACTTTACCTGTAATTTCAGAAATAGTTGCTTTATATTTTGGAGTTCTAGCTTCGAATAATTCTTCAACTCTTGGAAGACCTTGTGTAATATCATCTTCACCGGCAACTCCACCTTTGTGGAAGTTTTTCATTGTAAGCTGTGTACCAGGTTCACCAATTGATTGAGCAGACATAATACCTACAGCTTCACCAGTTTCAACTAAGTTACCTGTAGCAAGGTTTCTACCATAACATTTTTGACAAACACCGTTTTCAGTTTTACAAGTAAGTGAAGAACGAATTTCAACTTGTTTAATGCCAGCTTTTTTAATTTTTTGAACAACAGCTTCAGTAATCATTTCACCAGATTCACATAATACTTTTTTAGTCTCTGGATCAATAATCTTTTTAGCGGCAAATCTTCCTAAAATTCTTTCTTCAAGAGGTTCGATAACTGAACCATCTTTATCATTTAGTAAGTCTTTAACAACTACGCCATGGATTGAACCACAATCGTGTTCTTTAACAATAATATCTTGAGCAACATCTACAAGTCTTCTTGTTAAATATCCAGAGTCGGCAGTTTTTAAGGCAGTATCGGCAACACCTTTTCTTGAACCGTGTGTTGATAAGAAGAATTCTAGAACTGAAAGTCCTTCCATAAATGATGATGTAATCGGAATTTCAACTGTATCACCATTTGGTTTAGCCATTAAGCCTTTAAGACCTGCAAGTTGGGTAAAGTTTGTAACCTCACCACGCGCACCTGAATTCATCATCATAAATATTGGGTTATCAAAATCGCCAGCACTCATTTCTTTAAATTCATTTTTTACTTTTTCAGTACATTTAGACCAAATTGCAATAACGGCTTCGTGTCTTTCTTCTTTAGTAATAATACCACGTTTAAATTGTTTATTAACTTTATCAACTGCAGCTTTTGCTTCCGCAATAAATTCAGCTTTCTTATGAGTAGTTTTAATATCTGCATAAGATACTGTAATACCTGCGATAGTTGAATATTTAAATCCTTGATCTTTTAATTTATCAAGCATTATAGATGTTTCAGTAGTACGATATCTTTTAAATACTTGAGCAATTAATGATTTTAATGTTCCTTTTACAAAAGGTGATACTAAAGGCATTTCTTTAATAGCCTGTGGAATATTAGTTCCTGGTTCTAGGAAGAATTTCATTGGTGTAATACCTTCGATATTTTCTTTTGTAGGTTCATTCATATATGGGAATGAATCTGGGAATATTTCATTAAATTTAAGTTTTCCAACTGTAGTAACTAAATATTTACCTTGTTGTTCATCAGTAAATAATTTATGTTTAAATGCACTAGCAGGAATAGCAATTCTTGTATGTAAAGTAATTTCTTTTCTTTCATAAGCCATTAATGCTTCATTTTCATCTTTGAATACTCTACCTTCGCCTTCTTCACCAGCTTTTTCAATAGTTAAATAACAGTTACCAAGTACCATATCTTGTGAAGGTGTAACAATTGGTTTTCCATCTTTTGGATTTAAAATGTTGTTAGCACCAAGCATTAGAAGTCTTGCTTCTGCTTTTGCTTCTTCGGATAAAGGTACGTGAACAGCCATTTGGTCACCATCGAAGTCGGCATTAAATGCAGCACATACAAGTGGATGTAGTCTTATTGCTTTACCACCAATTAATACTGGTTCAAATGCTTGAATACCAAGTCTATGTAGAGTTGGTGCACGGTTAAGCATTACTGGATGTTCTGTTATAACATCTTCGACTATATCCCAAACACATTCATTTCTAGTTTCAATTAATTTTTTTGCTCCTTTAATATTATGAGCAAGGCCACGCTCTACTAAGCCATGAATAACATGTGGTTTAAATAGCTCAAGAGCCATTTCTTTTGGCAGACCACATTGATACATTTTAAGGCTAGGTCCAACTACGATAACTGAACGGCCAGAGTAATCAACTCTCTTACCAAGTAAGTTTTGTCTGAAACGACCTTGTTTTCCTTTAAGCATTGAAGATAAACTCTTAAGTGGTCTATTCGAAGATGCTGTTACACTTCTTCCACGTCTTCCATTATCAAGTAGTGAATCAACTGCCTCTTGAAGCATTCTCTTTTCATTTTGAACAATGATTGATGGAGCTCCAAGTTCAAGAAGTTTTTTAAGACGATTATTACGATTAATAATTCTTCTATAAAGGTCATTTAAATCAGATGTAGCAAATCTACCACCATCTAGTTGAAGCATAGGTCTAAGCTCTGGAGGTATAACTGGAATAACATCAAGTACCATCCATTCAGGTTTATTACCAGATTCAATAAATGAATCTAGGCAATCAAGTCTTTTAACAAGACGCACTCTTTTTTGTCCAGTTGTATTTTCAAGTTCTTCGTGAACTTTTTCAATTTCTTTTTTAAGGTCAACTTGTTTAAGTAGTTCCTTAATCGCTTCAGCACCCATTCCAACTTTAAATGTATTACCATATTTTTCGTATAAACTTCTATATTCTTTATCAGAAATAGTTTGTTTATGTTCAAGTGGAGCTGTTCCTGGATCAATTACTACATAACTTACAAAGTATAATACTTCTTCCAAATCTCTTGGAGACATATCTAGTACAAGACCCATTTTAGATGGAACACCTTTAAAGAACCAGATGTGAGAGCAAGGTGCAGCAAGTTCAATGTGTCCCATTCTCTCTCTTCTTACTTTAGAAAGAGTAACCTCTACACCACATCTATCACATATAATATTTTTATATCTAAGTCTTTTGTATTTTCCACAACTACATTCAAAATCTTTTGTAGGTCCGAAAATCTTTTCACAGAATAATCCGTCTCTTTCAGGTTTTAATGTACGATAGTTAATTGTTTCAGGTTTTTTAACTTCGCCATAAGACCAAGAACGAATTTTTTCAGGGGATGCTATGGAAACTTTAATTCCTTTAAAGTTACTAACATCTATCATTATTATTCACCTTCCCCTTCCATATCATCTAAATCATCTGGAAATTCCAAATCATCAAGTGATGGTTCTTCATCTTCTTCTTCAAAGTCATCTTCTTCTTCCTCTTGTGGTTCACTTGGTTCTGGAAGTGGCTCTTCATCAGTAGATAAATCAATCTCATCAATTCTTAAATTATCATTAGATTCATCATCTTTTTCTTCTATATCTTTAAATTCTAATAATTCATCATCGTTTGTAAGAACTTGTACATCTAGGCATAATGCTTGGAATTCTTTAACAAGTACTCTAAAGCTTTCTGGAACACCTGCTTGATTAACAAGTTTACCTTTTACTAAAGCTTCATATACTTTAACACGCCCTACAATATCATCGGCTTTAACAGTTAAGATTTCTTGAAGTACGTGAGCAGCACCATAAGCATAAAGTGCCCAAACTTCCATTTCTCCAAATCTTTGTCCACCAAATTGTGCTTTACCACCTAATGGTTGCTGTGTAATAACACTATAAGGTCCTGTTGCTCTTGCATGAAGTTTATCATCAACCATATGGTGAAGTTTAATCATATACATAACACCAACGGCAATTTTATTATCAAATGGTTCACCAGTACGTCCATCGTAAAGAGTCATCTTACCATCAGGACTCATCTTAGCATCTTTCATTTGCTGTGATACATCTTCCCAAGTTGCAGAGTCAAATACTGGAGTAGCATAATGTCTACCTAAAATTTTACCAGCCATTCCTAAATGAAGTTCTAGAATTTGACCAACGTTCATACGAGATGGAACACCAAGTGGGTTAAGCATAATGTCAACTGGACGGCCATCTGGCATAAATGGCATATCTTCTTCAGGAACTACTAAAGAAATAACACCTTTATTACCATGTCTTCCTGACATTTTATCTCCAACTTGAATTTTTCTCTTTTGAACTATATAAACCCTTATAACTTTTTGTACACCAGCAGCAAGTTCATCTGAATTTTCTTTTGTATAAATTTGGACATCGTGAACGATACCATCAGCACCATGATCTACGCGAAGTGAAGTATCTCTTACTTCTCTTGTCTTTTCACCAAAGATTGCATGAAGTAGTTTTTCTTCAGAAGTAAGTTCTTGCATTCCTTTTGGAGTTACTTTACCAACAAGAATATCGCCTTCTCTAACTTCTGTACCAATTCTTACAATACCATCAGCATCAAGATTTTTACGAGCATC